>DATMUX010000156.1:0-3560 GCA_035563695.1 Acidimicrobiia bacterium | reverse complement strand
GCCCCAGGGTAGGGGTCAGCTTCGCCACTTCCGAGGGCCGACGCCGGCCGAAGCCGCTTGTAGCGACTGCGGGGATGATCTCCGATATCGGCTTTTGGCGGAGCCGGTGAGCGGTGCCGACGGCCCGATCGGCCGTTCACGCCAGTGCACCGACGAGCACTACGCCCCCGGCGATCGCGGCGATCGCCGGTCGGCGAGATGCACGACTCATGAGTCGGGACCTTCGATAGTGTGCGCGCGCTCGCCGGGCAGCGCGCGGAGCACACCGCCACTGAGGCCGAGCTCGTAGCGCAACTGCACGAGGCGCGATTCGGCCTCGGCCGCGAGTTGCGCCTGCTCGACCTCGATCAGCACGGAGTCGGGCGCGCCGACGTTCGGCTGCGCCGTGATCTCCGCCATCGCGTTCGCCCGCGCGAGCCGCCCGCCGATCTTGCGCCGCACTTCGTCGAAGGTCGGTACGTCGTCCCCGATGCTCGCCGCCAGCTGGGTCAGCGCGGCGTTCATCCGCTCCTGCATCTTCGCCTGGTCGAGGTCGGAGAGCAGCCGTTCGCGATCGGCGAGCCGGCCTCGCAGCGCGTCTGCGTTGTCGGCGACGGCCTTCTTGGCTCGTTCCGCGGCCACGGTGGCCTGCATGAGATACGCCTCGCGATCGGTGATGTCACGTTCGAGAACGCTCAGCCGGGTCGCGAGCACCTCGGCGGCCTGGGTGAATCTCGACGCCTCGTCGAGGTTCCCCGTCCGGGCCTTGTGATCGGCAAGTCGAAGCGCATGGCCCGCTTGCGTCTTGACCCGCTCATACTCCTCCACGGCCTGATCGAGGCGCACCTGGGCGCTCTTCTGATTGGCTACGACGCTCGCGGCTTGGTCAGTGAGCCGCGCGTGCTGCTCGCGAGCGTCGAGCAGCGCCTGTTCCAGCTGAACCTTGGGGTCGGCGGTCTCCTCGTGATGGAGTCGGGCCTTCACAGAGAGGTATCGCCACCAACGCTTGATCGTGCGCCACATCGGGTCGCTCCCTTCCTCGCCTCTCATCGGTTCTGCCGTGGTCGCGCCAGCAACGCGATCGCACCGAGAACCGAGATCGTGATCACTATGGACACCAAATCGACAAGGGCTCGTCGCACGATGCTCTCGATCTGGAACGCGCACAGCACGACGGCGACGACGATCGCACCGCACGCGATGGTCGCGAGCCGAGCGCCACCACCGGGCTCTTCGGCGCATGGTTGCTTGCCGATCTTCGTCACGGGCTCAGCATGACGAACGCACCCGGTCGCGGCCATGAGCTCGAGTGAGTGATGGCCCTCCCCGCCGCGTCAGGAGAAACTCACGCGGGGGTCAGCCCTCGGCCCGCTCGTCACCGTGTTTGAGGTCGCTGAGTCGCACTGCTCCGGTCTCCAGCGCCGCATTGGCGAGCCGGATGCGCCGCGCGGGCAATGCATCGTCCTCGAAGATCTCGAACTTGTCGTAGAGGTGCACCAGATGCTGCTTCACCGCGGCTTCGCCGACGTACAGCTTCGCGGCGATCTCACGGGTGGTCGCAGGAGGAGTGAACGCCCCGCCCTTGAACAGCGGGCGGCACAGCTCGATCAGCACCTCGCGCTCTTTGGGCGTGAGCTTCGGAGCCTTTCCGAACCGCTCCGTCGAGTAGTCGGTCGAGGTCTGGCGATCGCAGTACCGCAATCGGGTGCGCCCGAGCAGGATCTCGTCGTCGTTGCGCAGCAGGCGCCGGTCGACGATGCGTTCGCCGTTGACGAGCGTGCCGTTCGTCGATCCCAGATCGGAGATCGTCCACCGGGTGCCGACCCGATCGAGCACGGCGTGAAGCCGGGACACCGATTGATCGGCGGTCAGGACCAGATCGACGTCGGCGCTCTTCCCGAGCACCATACGATCCCCGTCGAGCTGCACGAGGTAGCGCTCGTTGGGTCCCCATACTTCGAGCGACGCCATAGCCGCTCCCTCCCGTGGTCCTCCCGCGCCGAAAGCGTACCCCGGCCCGCGCAAGACGATCCCTGACTCCGCGGTGAGAATTCGCTTCCCCTCGGGGAACCATCGACGTTCCTGATGGCGCTGTTCACGGAGCCGCCGGCCTGGCATCGTTGCGCTTGTGATGGTGCACGTGCATTCGGCTCGGCCCGGCGGCGCCTGGGGTGACGGGTGATGGCTGCGCCCGCGGCGTTGACGCAGGTGCCGGCGTCGTCCCGACGACAGACGCGCGTCCGGACGGCGCGTCTTACAACGCCGAACCTGCTCCGCGTCGCCGGCGCGGTGCTGGCCGCCGGCGTCATCGTGGTCGGCGCGGTCGCGCTGCGGAGCACGACGGATCGCAGGGATGCCACCCGCCAGGTCGAATTCACCGCGACGCCCCGGCTGGTCGCCGCCGAGGACGCCTACGTCAAGCTCGCCGACGCCGACGCCACCGCGTCATCGGCCTTCCTCCAAGGCAGTGTCGAGCCGGTCGGGCTGCGCCAACGGTACGACGCCGACATCCACGACGCGGCACAGCAGTTGACTGCGCTGGCCGCCGGCTCCGGCGCGTCGCCGGCGGCACAACAGGCGCTCGCCGACGCGGCTCGAGCGCTTCCGGTGTATACGGGCCTCGTCGAGGCGGCGCGTGCCGACAATCGACAAGGTTCGCTGCTTGGCGCCGCGTATCTGCGCAGCGCGTCGGCGCTGATGCGGGCGACCATCCTGCCGTCCACCACCACCGTGTACGAGGACGCCGCCCGACAGGTCGACGCGGGGTATCGCGCGGGGACGGCACCGGGCGCGCTCGTTGCAGTCGTTGCGACAACGGGGGTTCTGCTCATCCTCCTGGTTGTGACGCAGGTCGCACTCGCTCGCCGGACACGGCGCGTCCTGAACGTCGGTCTCGTCCTGGCCACCGTGCTGGTTCTCACGATCGGCGCATGGTCGATCGGAGCCTTGGTCGCCCAGCAGAACGCGTTGACGCGCTCCCAGCGCGAAGGTTCGGACGCGCTGCAAATTCTCTCGACTGCACGCATCCTCACGCTGCGCTCCTTCAGCGACGAGAACCTCGAGCTGATCCAACGCGGTGCGACGCCCGAATACATCCCGGACTTCGACCGCGTGCAGCACGAGCTCCAGGGCGGCACCGGCCTCCTCGCCGCGGCCCGCTCGATTGCCGCCCGGAACGGCTCGACCGCTCCGGTCGACACGCTCATCCGCGACAACGCGCGCTACCTCGACGATCACACTGCTTGGCAACAACGCGCCAATACGGATGGCGACTACCTCGGCGCAGTGAAAGTCGCGACGGGCACCGAGGTCGCCGACTTCTCGATGCTGGACAATGCCTACCGGCGGGACGTCGGCACGGCCGGTGCGCGCCTCACAGCGCACGCCGCCACCGCGCGTGATGCGCTCGGGGGCTTGGCCATCGGCGCCGTGATCTTGGCGATACTCGCCGCGGCCTGCACCGTGCTCGGGCTGCGCCGCCGTATCCAGGAGTACTCGTGATGCACCGGCGTATCGCGCTCGTGACAGTCGCTCTGGCCTGCCTGAGCGCGGGCTGCGCGTCGTCCCGCAGCACCGCAACC
>DATMUX010000155.1:0-3296 GCA_035563695.1 Acidimicrobiia bacterium | reverse complement strand
TGCGCGGCAACGCGATCCGGATGCTCTCGCTCGGCACCGTCTAATTGCAGCGCGTGCCCGGGGCCGGGAGCTGTGTCGTGAGCAGATAGGTGTCGACGGTCTTATCGACGCAGCCGTTGCCGCGCCCGTACGAGGTGTGCGCGTCGCCCGACGCGGTGAGCAGATGGCCGGTCCCCAGTTGCCGAGCGAGCGACTGCGCCCACGAGTAGGGCGTCACCGGATCGCCGGTCGCGCCGAGCACGAGCAGGGGTGGCGCCGCCGGTGCGGTGACCGGCGCGACCGGGGCTTCGGGCGGCACCGGCCACAGCGTGCACGGCAAGCCGAGCCACGCGGTTGCCGCACCGAAGTGCGGAGAGACGCGAGCGGCGCGCGTCGCGACGGACTCGACTCCGGCGACGGTCGTGGGCGACGGCGCGTCGAGGCAGCTGATCGCGTAGAGCGCCGCCGTCTCGTTCGAGTACTTCCCACCGGGCGACCGATCGGTGTACGCGTCGGCGAGGGTCAGGACACCCGAGCCGTCGCCGTGCACGGCCTGGTCGAGCGCGTTGGCGAGCTGGCTCCAACCCGCGCGGCCCGCGTAGAGGGCGCTGGCGACGCCGATGTCGAGCTCGCCGGGACCGAGCGTCCGAGGCTCGTTCGACACGGTCGCGGGCAGCGGTGCGGTCGCGATCGCGCTGCTCAACGCGTCGAACGCGACCGCGGGGTCGGCACCTCGCGTGAACTTGCACCGGTCCTGACGGCAGTGCGCGAAGAAGTCGTCGAGCGCGCGCTCGAAGCCTTCCGACTGCTGGACGACCGAGTCGGTGTACGAGAGCGACGGGTCGACGGCACCGTCGAGCACCATCGTCCGCACGCGGCTCGGGAACTCCTTGGCGTACAACGCGCCGAGGTACGTGCCGTAGGAGAACCCGAGGTAGTTGATCCGGCTCTCGCCGATCGCGGCGCGGATGGCATCGAGGTCGTGCACGGTCGCGTCGGTCGACACGTACGGCAGCAGGTCGCCGGAGCGGCGCTTGCACGCGTCGACGAACTGGCGCGTCACCGCGACGTTGCGGGCGATGCCGGCAGCACTGACCGGGGCGCGATCGACCGCGTAGAACTCGTCGAGATCATCGAGACATTCGACCGGCGCACTGCCACCGACACCGCGCTGGTCCCACGCGATGATGTCGAACGAGTTGCGGATCGCCGACGGGAACGTGTCGGCCGCGTCGCGCAGGAACTCGACACCCGATCCTCCCGGTCCACCCGGGTTCACGAACAGCACGCCGATGCGGTGGCCCGACGCCGGCCGGCGCGCCAACGCGAGCGTGATCTGCCGCCCGGCGGGGCGGCGGCCGTCGAGCGGCACGCTCAGCGTGCCGCACTGCATGCTCCCGCAGGGACTCCACGCGACCGAACCGGTGCTCTCGCTCGGCGGGGCCACCGTCGCCTCCGAGCTGCCGCTGCACGCCGCTCCGACGCTTGCGAGCGCGACGCACATCGCGACGAGGAGCGCCGGCCGGGTCATTGCGTCACCCTATTTCGCGCCTCCCGTAGTCTGAGCGCGTGTTCCGCCTGAGCGCCCGAGCCGATCCGGCATTCCTCGCCGAGATGCTGTACGAAGCGGTGTACTGGCTCGACGACGGCGCGGAGGAACGGCCCGCGCTCGACGTGATGCTCGAGAACCCCGAGATCGCACGCTACGTGAGCAACTGGGGGCGGCCCGGCGACGTCGCGTTGAGCGCGCTCGATCGCCGGGACGAACCGGTCGGGGCGGCCTGGTACCGGCGTTTCACCGCGGCCGAGCCGGGGTACGGCTACGTGGCCGACGACGTTCCCGAGCTCTCGATCGCGGTGTACCCCGAGGTCCGGGGTCAACGGGTGGGCAGCCTGCTGCTGGGCGCGCTCATCGCGCGCGCCGCTCGCGACCACGAGCGGGCGCTGAGCCTGAGCGTGCACCGCGAGAATCCTGCGAAGCGGCTGTACGCGCGCCACGGCTTCGAAGTCGTCGCCGAACGGGGCGACACCCTCACGATGTTGCTCGAACCGGCCTGATCGGCGCCCGGCTGGCAATCGCGCCGCGCCGACGGCGAGGATGCAGCGATGTCCGATGTCGAGCAGCCGGGCGGGATGTTCGAGGCGCCGCATCCGAACGGTGCCGTGCACCAGAACGGGAAGGAACGGGCGCGGCTGATCCGCCTGCGCCTGATCGTGCTCGCGATGGTGGCGCTCGGCGCGGTGTGGATCTTCGCGATCGTGTGGTCGGTAACCGTCACGACGCACTCGCCGGAACGTCTCGCGGTTGCCGACGCGCAGTCGGTCGCAGGGGTCTGCAGCGACGCGCAACAGCAGCTACGCGCGCTGCCTCTCCCCTACCCGAAGCTGGGAGCCGACCGCGTGACGCGGCTGCGCGCCGAGAACACGATCCTTCGCGCCATGACGGCGCGCTTCGGTGACACTCGCCCGAGCTCGTCGACGCCGGCGGCCGCGTTGGCCGGGTGGAGCGCCGACTGGAACCGTCTCATCGACGCGCGGACCCGCTACGCCGACCAGCTCGCGGCCGCGGCGAACGATCTCAGCAAGAAGGTCAAGTTCGTCGTGCCCGCGACCGGCGGCGTGAAGCCGATCACCGAACGTATGGACGACTTCGTGCGCGAGAATCATCCCGATCTCGACGCGTGCTTCACGACCGCACTCCAAGCCGAGATCGTCGAGGGGCCGCGCGCGTACGAGAAGGTGACGCAATGACCGATCGACTGGCCGGGAAGGTCGCGCTGATCACGGGCGGGGGAAGCGGCATGGGCCGCGCCGCCGCCGAGCTGTTCGCGAGCGAAGGCGCCCGGGTCGTCGTCGCCGACGTGGTCGAAGAGGCCGGAAGCGCAGCCGTCGACGCAGTGCACCGCGCCGGCGGGACGGCCGGCTTCGTGCGCGCCGACGTGTCACAGATGCGCGACTGCGAGGGCATGGTGCAGTACGCGATGGACACGTACGGCGCGCTGCACGTCCTCTACAACAACGCGGGGGTCTTCCCGGCCGACGACGGCGGCGTGCTCGACACGCCGGAGCCGACGTGGCAGCGCGTCATGGAGATCAACCTGAAAGGCGTGTGGCTCGGTTGCAAGGCCGGGATCCCGGCACTGCTCGCGTCGGGCGGCGGCAGCATCGTGAACGTCGCTTCGTTCGTCGCGTTCGTCGGCGCGGCGACCGCGCAGATCGCGTACACCGCGAGCAAGGGTGGCGTCCTCGCGATGACGCGCGAGATCGCGGTGGAGTACGGGCGGCAGGGCATCCGCGCCAACGCGTTGTGTCCCGGG
>DATMUX010000154.1:0-3662 GCA_035563695.1 Acidimicrobiia bacterium | reverse complement strand
AGGTGGCCGAACTCGAACAGGCAGTCGTTCGCCGTGCCCCACGACACCGGCACGCACGCCGCCTGCTCGAACGAGCAGCCGTCGGGCACGAGCCACGTCGCCGTCGACGGCACGGCGAAGCGCTCGGCGTGCGAGCCGTTCGCCCACATCGCTGTCACGCGGTCGCCTGCCTTGCGGTCCGTGACCTCGGCGCCGGCCTCGCGCACGACACCGGCAGCGTTGTAGCCGACGATGTGTGGCCGCGCCGGCATCTCGCCGCCCGCGCGGTTCAGCACGTCGCCGCCCTCGATCGCGATCGCCTTGACGTCGATGACGACGCCACGAGGATGGCAGACGGGGTCGGGCACGTCCTCGTATCGGAACACGCTCGGCGCGCCGGTCTCGTAGTACACCGCTGCTTTCATATGGAGACGCTTTCTAGCCACTCAACGCCGGGACGTTATCGGACATTGTGCGATTTGAACACTTACCCCATCAAGTGGTTCGGCCCAATACAAGCTGGAGCCGTTATGTCGATTCAATTGGGCGTGAAGTTACGCCGCGAACGGGTGGATGCAGCAATACTTTGCGCGCGCTAAAATAACGTCCTCTCGCTCTGCAAAGCACATCTGGGGGGTACATCGACATGGCCGAGCCCGTCAGGGACTGGACCACCGACTACGACATCTTCGACCGCAACTACATCAAGAACCCCTTCCCGGTCTGGGACGAGCTGCGCGGCAAATGCCCGGTCGCGCACACCGACCGCTGGGGCGGCTCGTGGATGCCCACCCGTTACGAGGACCTGTTCAACATCGCGCGCGACGTCGAGCATTTCTCGTCGCGCGACGTGCTGGTCGCCGAGACGCAGCCGCCACCGGAAGGCGCTGAATACGAGGAAGACGTCCAGCACTACAACGTGGGCGCGCCGCCAATCACGTCGGACCCGCCGGTACACACGTGGGCACGCCGGCTGATCCTGCCGCCGTTCTCGGTCACGTCGGTCGCGAAGTGGGAGCCGGAGACGCGCGAGCTTTGCGAGCACCTCGTCGACGGGTTCATCGCCCGTGGCCGCGCGGACGGCGCGGCGGAATACGCGCAGCAGATCCCGCCTCGGGTGATCGCGAGCATGCTCGGCATCCCGAAGGACAACGCCGAGACGTTCACAGGCTGGGTGCGCGGCTTCCTCGAGCTCGGTGGGACGAACCCCGCGCTCGGCCGCGAGTCCATGATCACTATCTTTGGGTACCTCAACGAGCGCATCCAGGAGCGCATCGCGACGCCGGGCGATGACCTCATCAGCTACCTGCTGGCGCAGCAGGTCGACGGCCAGCCCGTGCCGGAGGGCCACGTGCTCGGGACGTGCTTCCTGATCCTCGTCGCGGGCATCGACACGACGTGGAGTTCGATCGGCTCGGCGCTCTGGCACCTCGCCCAGCATCCGGAGGACCGCGCGAAACTCGTCGCCAATCCCGGACTGATGACGAACGCGGTCGAGGAGCTGCTGCGCGCATACTCGCCGGTGACGATGGCGCGCGAGGTCGCTTCGGACGTCGAGTACGCCGGCTGCCCGATGCACGAGGGCGACAAGGTGCTGATGAACTTCCCGGCGGCGAACCGCGACCCTGCCGTGTTCGAGCATCCGGACCGCGTGATCCTCGAGCGCGAGAAGAACCCGCACGTCGCGTTCGGCGTCGGCATCCACCGCTGCGCAGGCTCGAACCTCGCGCGCATGGAGATGCGCGTCGCGATCGAGACGTGGCTGGGCCGCATCCCTGACTTCCGGCTCGAGGATCCGGATGCGGTGACCTGGGCGGGCGGGCAGGTACGCGGCCCGCGAAGTATGATGCTGACATGGCGATGAAGGTGCGAGTCGATAGCTCGCTCTGCCAGGGGCACAATCGCTGCTATGCCCTGGCGCCCGGGCTCTTCAAGGTCGACGACTACGGATACTCGACGCCGCGCGGCGACGGTGTCCTGACGGAGGAGACGCTCGCGCTTGCGCGTAAGGCCGTCGAAAATTGCCCCGAACGCGCCATCTCGATCATCGAGGACGACGAAACGTAGCGCCGCCGCGACGGCTTCGGAAGGCTCGCGCAGTGCAGCTCCCTTATTGCACGGCGCGGTTGTAGCGTTCGATGGCCCGGTCCGAATCCTGCGCCGCCTTGTCGAGCGCTTGTTGTGGGGTCTTGCCTCCCACAAGCACCTGTTCGAACGCGGTCTGGATGGTCTCGCGGACCTGCGTGAAGGGACCGATAACGGCGCCGGCCGTCGCGGCGTTCTGCGGCGAGCGCAGCACCTGGTCACGCGCGGTCGTGAACTGCGGGAACTGACGGTGCAACGTCGCCGCGGGTTCCATATCCCACGAAGAGACGCGCACCGGGAAGTAGCCGGTGTCGACGTGCCACTGCGTCTGCACCTGCGGCAGCGTCGCGTACTTGAGGAACTCCCACGCGCCGCGCTGTTCGATGTCCGGCCGCTCCTTCATGATCCAGATGGCGGCGCCGCCGAGGATGACGCCCCCCTCGTTCGTCGTCGCGATCGATGGCATCGGCGCGGTCCCGAAGCGGGCTGAAGCGGGACCGAGCAGCGTGAGGACCGCGCGGATCGAGGCTGTCGACTCGATCGCCATCGCGCTCTTGCCCTGCGTGATCGCGACGAACGCGTCGAGACCCGACAGTCCCACGTTGGTCGCAAGGCCGGAGTTCACCATGTCCTGCCACCACGCCAGGATGGCCCGGCCCTCCGGCCCGTCGAATGCCACCTTCGTCGCGAGCCCATCGCGGCCGTTGCCGTTGTTGGCGTAGAGCGCGCCCTGCTTCGCCAGCATCTGCTCGAACTTCCAGGCGTCGATGCTGAGAGCGATGCCGTTTCGCGTGACCTTGCCGTTCGCATCCTTCTTCAGCAGCTTCTCGGAGTCGGCGCGCAGTTCCTCCAGCGTCGCAGGGGGCTTCTCAGGATCGAGACCCGCGTCTTTGAACGCCTGCCTGTCGTAGTACAACACGAGGCCCGAGAGGTTGAACGGCATCGCCTGCAGTTTGCCGTTGAGCGTGTAGTACTGGAGCGCGCGGGGCTCGAAGTCGGCGAGATCGATGGGCGGCGCGTACCCCTCGGAGGTGCCGGCGGCGGCATTGTCGCGGTCGATGAAGTTCTGCGGCGGCACGGTGGCGTTGCTATCGACCATGAACCGCAGCTCAATGTCGTCGAGCTGGACCATCGCCGGCATGCCGCCCGTGCCGAAGGACGCGACGAGCTTCTTGAGCAAGTCGGGATAGCCGCCCTGGTAGATCGGCACCACCTTCCACGTCGTCTGCGACGCATTGAAGCCGTCGACGATCTTTTGCAGGGCGTTGCTGTTGATGCCCGACATGGCGTGCCAGAACCGCACCTCGACCCGCCCACCGGTGTAGTGCACGCCCCTGTCCGTGCAGGCGGCGAATATGGTGGTGAAGGCCAGCGTGACGAGCAGCGCAATCCGTCGCATCTCAGCCTTTCACGGCGCCTGCCGTCAGCCCGCGGACCAGGAAGCGCTGGAACGCGATGACGAGGAACAGCATCGGCAGCAACGCGGTGACCGTGCCGGCAAGCACGACGTTTGTACTCTGCACGTCCTGGTCACGGAGTGATGCAATCCCGATCTGGACGGTGCGCATGTGCGGGTCGTTCGTGACGAGAAGGGGCCA
>DATMUX010000153.1:0-4106 GCA_035563695.1 Acidimicrobiia bacterium | reverse complement strand
GTCCGTGCACGATGCGCGGGATGCGAATCAGCAGCTCGTTCGATGATCCCGGCGCGATCGACGGCGTGCACGCGCGCGACGCTGACGTTCGCGTCGCGTGCCGCGCACTGCGATGCGCGTGCAGGCGCGAGCTGATGGCTCACAGTGACGACGGCGTGTGCCGCGCGTCCGCCTCACCTCTTCCGTCCTGCCCCTTGCCGTGACGGCCCGCCGCCCCGAGCAACAAGAGGACTTTGGACCTTTGCGCTCCCGCGCCCGCCGCTACCCGGCGGCCACGGCGGCTGCTGAGATCGGGGCCGTGAGTCACCGGCCATGTTTCTCTCGCTTGTCGCGCGACGTTGGGTGCGAGGAGTGGCGTTGCGGGGTGTCCCGACGGTGGGACGAGCAGTCGCGCACCCGGGCGCTGGACCGCGCCCGGCACGTCGCGATAGTCCTCGCGGACCGCGCGTTCTCGGAAGGGACCATGGCATGACCGATGTCCTGATGCTCGCCGTGTTGGTGGTGTTCTTCGCCGTCGCGCTGCTGTTCGTCAAGGCGTGTGAACGGATCATTGGGCCCGACACCGAACTCGCCCGTGAGGAGTCACCGCCGCGCGACCGGAAGCAGGCTGCATGAGCGGTGCCGAGAGCGTCGTGGGGCTCGTGTTGAGCGTCCTCGCCGTCGTCTACCTCGTGTACGCGCTCCTCTTCCCCGAGAAGCTGTGACATGACCACATCGGCGTGGATGCAGCTCCTCGCGCTGATCGTGCTGCTCGCGATCAGCACACCGCTGCTCGGCAATTACATGGCCAAGGTCTACGGCTCCAAGAAGGCGCCGGGCGACCGCGTGTTCCTGCCGGTCGAACGACTGATCTACCGCGTGTGCGGAGTCGACGCCGACGGCGAGCAGCGCTGGCAGACGTACGCGATCTCGCTCCTCGCATTCAGCTTTGCATCCGTCATCGTGCTGTTCGTCCAGCTCCGCCTGCAGGGTCATCTGCCCGGGAACCCGGATCACTTCCCCGGTGTGCCCAGCGTTCTTGCCTTCAACACCGCAGTCAGCTTCCTGACGAACACCAACTGGCAGAACTACGCGGGCGAGTCGACGATGTCGCAGCTCAGCCAGATGGCCGGGCTCGCGCTGCACAACTTCGTGTCGGCCGCGGCCGGTGCCGCCGTGGCCGTCGCGCTGATCCGCGGCCTCGTCCGCAAGCGCACGCACACGCTCGGCAACTTCTGGGTCGACCTCACCCGCACGACCACACGGGTGCTGCTGCCGCTCGCCTTCGTCTTCGCCCTCGTCCTGGTGAGCCAGGGCGCGGTGCAGAACTTTCACGCCGCCAAGACGGTGACCACGGTCGCGGGGCAGACGCAGACGATCCCGGGCGGCCCGGTCGCGAGCCAGGAGGCGATCAAGGAGCTGGGTGAGAACGGGGGCGGGCCGTACAACGCGAACTCGGCGCATCCCTACGAGAACCCGAACCCGATCACCAACCTCCTCGAGATCTGGATGCTGCTCGCGATCCCATTCGCCCTGCCGTGGACGTTCGGGAAGATGGCCGGAGACGTGAAGCAGGGCCTCGCCGTCCTGACCGCGATGTTCGTGCTCTGGCTCGTGATCGCGATGGTCGCCATGGTGTTCGAGAGCAACGGCAACTCGAACCTGAAACCAGCGGGCGTGACCCAGACGGCCTCCGCGGCACAGTCGGGCGGCAACATGGAGGGCAAAGAGGTGCGGTTCGGGCCCGCCGCGTCCGGGTTGTTCGCGGCGTCGACCACCGGCACGTCGACCGGTGCCGTCGACTCGATGCACGACAGCTACACGGCGATCGGCGGCGCGGCGCCGCTCGTCAACATGATGTTCGGCGAGATCGATCCGGGCGGCACCGGCTCCGGTCTCTACGGGATGCTGCTGTTCGCGTTGCTGTCGGTGTTCATCGCCGGTCTCATGGTCGGGCGCACGCCCGAGTACCTGGGCAAGAAGATTCAGGGCGCCGAGATGAAGCTCGTCGTGCTGTACATCCTCTTCGTGCCGCTCGTGGTCCTCGGGTTCGCGGCGGCCTCGCTCGTCATGAAGACGCCCGTCGCCTCGCTCGGCAACCCCGCCTCGACGTCGCTGCACAACAACGGCGCGCACGGGCTCACCGAGATGACCTACGCGTACACCTCGATGGCGAACAACAACGGCTCCGCCTTCGCGGGACTCAACGGCAACACGAACTGGTTCAACATCACCGGCGCGCTCTGCATGTTGGTGGGCCGGTTCCTCCTCATGATCCCCGTACTCGCGATCGCGGGCTCGGTCGGGCGCAAGCAGCCGACGCCGCCGTCGGCCGGGACGTTCCCGACAAATTCCGGGCTGTTCGCCGCGCTGCTCACGGGCGTCGTCGTGATCGTCGTCGGCCTGACCTACTTCCCGGTCGTCGCGCTGGGCCCCATCGTCGAGCATCTCGTCGGAAAAGTGTGAGGAGCGGCGCGTCGTGTCCGTGAACACCGATCCCGGCGTCGAAGGCAACGGCGAGGCACCGGTACCGGGTCAGCGGCCGCCGAAGGTGCGCTCCCGCCCGGCCGGCGCGAAGTCGCTGTTCGATCCCGCCATCATGCGCCGCGCCGTCGGCGACTCGTTCGTGAAGCTCGATCCGCGCCAGATGATGCGCAACCCCGTGATGTTCATCGTCGAGGTCGGGTCGGTTCTCACGACGATCCTGTTCTTCACGAACCTGTCGAGCGCCTCGGCGAACGACAGCGTCTTCACCGGGCTCGTGAGCATCTGGTTGTGGTTCACGGTGCTGTTCGCGAACTTCGCCGAGGCCGTCGCGGAGGGCCGGGGCAAGGCGCAAGCCGACACGCTGCGCAAGACGCGGGCGGAGACCGTGGCGATCATCCGGCTGCCCGACGGTTCGACCGTGACCAAGTCGTCGAACGAGTTGCAGGTCGGCGACGAATGCGTCGTCACCGCGGGAGAGCTCATCCCCGGCGACGGCGAGATCATCCAAGGCATCGCATCGGTCGACGAGTCGGCGATCACGGGAGAGTCGGCGCCGGTCATCCGCGAGTCCGGCGGCGACCGCTCCGCGGTCACCGGCGGTACCCGCGTGCTCTCCGACGAGATCATCGTGCGCATCACGTCCAGGCCCGGCGAAACGTTCCTCGACCGCATGATCGCCCTGGTCGAGGGCGCGTCCCGCCAGAAGACGCCGAACGAGATCGCGCTGAACATCCTGCTCGCCGGGCTCACGATCATCTTCCTGCTCGCGGTGGTGACGCTGCAGCCCTTCGCTATCTACTCGAAGGCGAGCCAGTCGCTGACCGTGCTCGTCGCGTTGCTCGTGTGCCTGATCCCAACAACCATCGGCGCGCTGCTCTCGGCCATCGGCATCGCGGGCATGGACCGGCTCGTGCAGCGGAACGTGCTCGCGATGAGCGGCCGCGCGGTCGAGGCCGCGGGAGACTGCTCGACGCTGTTGCTCGACAAGACGGGCACCATCACGTACGGCAACCGTCAGGCGGCGCAGTTCCTCGTGCTGCCCGGCGTCGAGGAGCACGACCTCGCGGAGGCGGCGCTGCTGTCGAGCCTGGCCGACGAGACGCCCGAGGGCCGGTCGATCGTTGCGTTCGCCGGCGACCACTATGGCCTGCAGCCGCGGGAGATCCCGCACGCGGAGCTCGTGCCCTTCACCGCACAGACCCGCATGAGCGGCGTCGACTTCGACGGCCGATCGATCCGCAAAGGGGCCACCGACTCCGTACGCAAGTGGGTCGAGGAGCAGCGCGGTGCAGTGCCCGACGAGCTCACGACGATCGTCGACGGCATCTCGACCCAGGGCGGTACACCGCTGGCCGTGGCCGACGGTGCGCGCCTGCTCGGCGTCATCTACCTCAAGGACGTCGTGAAGCAGGGCATGCGCGAGCGATTCGACGAGCTGCGCGCGATGGGCATCCGCACGGTCATGATCACCGGCGACAACCCGCGCACCGCGGCCGCGATCGCCGAGGAGGCCGGCGTCGACGACTTCCTGGCCGAGGCCACGCCGGAAGACAAGATGGCCCTCATCAAGCGCGAGCAGCTGGGCGGCTCGATGGTGGCGATGACGGGCGACGGAACGAATGACGCGCCGGCGCTCGCAC
>DATMUX010000152.1:0-3111 GCA_035563695.1 Acidimicrobiia bacterium | reverse complement strand
CGAACGCGTCGAGCAGCGCGAGCGCGAGCGGATGGTCGGGCACCCGTATGCCGACGGTGTCACGGCCGCCGGTGGCCTCGTCGGCGACGCGGCCGCGGCCGTGCCGCCGCCGCACCACGAGCGTGAGGGGGCCGGGCCAGCACGCGCGCGCGAGGTCGTGCGCGATCTGCGGGACGGCACGGCCGAGGTCGTCGAGCTGGTCGGGGCGCGCGACGTGCACGATCACCGGATGGTCGAGCGGGCGCCCCTTCACCGCGTACAGGCGCCGCAGCGCGATCGGGTTCGCGGCATCCGCGCCGAGTCCGTACACCGTCTCGGTCGGGAACGCGACCAGGCCGCCCGCGCGCAACGCCGACACCGCGCGTTCGATGTCGACGTTCATCGCCTGTCGGCGTGCCCGCCGGGCACCACCAGCCATTCGGGATTCGCGTGGTCGCGCCGCGCCGCCCGCATCCGCACCCTTACCAGTAGTTGATGCGGGTGGCCCGCTCGACGACCTCGTCGATCGGGTCGGTCCACGCCCCCGACGAGAGGTACTTCCATCCGCCGTCGGGCAACAGCGTCACGATCGTGCCCCGTTCCATCTGCTGCGCGATCTTCACCGCTCCGGCGATCGCGGCACCCGAGGAGATCCCGGCGAACACGCCGCACTCGTCGAGCAGCCGCCTCGTTCCCTCGATGGAGTCGCGCGGCCGCACGATGAGCTTGCGGTCGAGCACACCCGGCTCGAAGATCGGCGGCACGAAGCCGTCGTCGAGGTTGCGCAACCCTTGGACGAGCTCGCCCGCGGGCGGCTCGACGGCGACGACCTTCACGCCGGACTTGTGCTCCTTCAGGTACTTCCCGGCACCCATCAACGTGCCGCTCGTGCCGAGCCCCGCGACGAACACGTCGATCTCCGGGCAGTCACGCAGGATCTCGGGCCCCGTCCCTTCGTAGTGCGCGAGCGGGTTCGCGGGATTGCCGTACTGGAACAGGAACACGTACCGGTCGGGCTCGTCGACATGGATCTTCTCGGCCATGCGGATCGCGCCGTTGCTGCCCTCCTCGCCGGGCGACAACGTGATCTCGGCGCCGAAGATCTCGAGCAGTTGGCGCCGCTCCACCGACACGTTCTCGGGCATCACGACGCGCAGCCGGTAGCCGCGCAGCTTCGCGACGAGCGCGAGGCCGATGCCGGTGTTGCCCGACGACGGCTCGAGGATGGTGGCACCGGGCGCCAGCATGCCGTCGCGCTCGGCCAGCTCGATCATCTTCAGCGCGATGCGGTCCTTCGACGAACCGCCCGGGTTCTGACCTTCGAGCTTCGCCCAGATCTTCACGTCGGGACGGGGCGACAGCCGGTGCACACCGACGAGCGGCGTGTTCCCGATGAGGCCGAGGACGTCGTGGTAGCGCGCCACGCGTCGTCAGCCGCCGGCGACGGCCGGCAGGATCGACAGCACGTCGCCGTCGGCGAGCTTCGTGTCGAGACCGTCGAGGTAGCGGATGTCGTCGTCGTCCTTATAGACGTTGACGAACTTGTGCAGGCCCCCGGCGTCGTCGAGCAGGTTGCCGCGCAGGCCGGGGAACTGCTCGAGCAGCTTCGTGAACACCTCGCCGACCGTCGCGCCGTCGACCGCGACGGTCGCCTGACCGTCGGCCTGGGCGCGCAGCACGGTGGGGAGCTTGATCTCGACGGCCATACGCTCAGATTACAACCCGACCCCGCGGGTCGGGATTCCGGGTTGGTCAGCCCCGGTCGAGCTCCACCGGTACTTCGGCGATCTCGCCCCGGCGGATCCGGTACGCCCGCAGCACCGGGGCGAGGTCGCGCAGCGAGACGATCACGTACAGCCACGCGGGGTCGACGGCTTGGCGAACGTCGGTCGGCGACGGGTACGCGTCGGTGTGCGTGTGCGAGTGCCACACGCCCACGATCTCGTCGCCACGAGACTCGGCCGCACGCATCGCCGCGAGCAGGTCGCGCGAGTCGACGGTATACGTCCTGGCCGACGCGTCCGCGTTGCGGCACGGCCGTGCCTCGGACACCGCGCCCGTCGGCTCGCCCGCCGCCGACAGCGGTCCGACGAGCAACCCGCACGCCTCGTCGGGCAACCCGTCGTAACAGCTGCCGATGATCGTCGCGTACTGCCGTTCGGTAAGCCGCAGCGTTGGTTGTGCGAACGCGGGCATCACGAGTTCAGCGCGCGCCACACTCGCTCGGCCGTGCACGGCATGTCGATGTGCGTCACACCGAGATGCGACACCGCATCGACGATCGCGTTGTGAACCGCCGGGGTCGCGCCGATCGTCGCCGACTCGCCGATGCCCTTCGCGCCGAGCGGGTTCAACGGTGTCGGCGTCACCGTGTTGTACGTCTCGTACGACGGGAACTCCGCCGCGGACGGCACCGCGTAATCCATGAGATTCGCGGTGATCGGGTTGCCGTCGGCGTCGTACTGCACTTCCTCGAACAGCACCTGCGCGACGCCCTGCGCGATCCCGCCGTGCTGCTGCCCGGCGACGAGCAGCGGGTTGATGATGTTGCCGCAGTCGTCGACCGCGACGTGACGGATCAGCTCGACCCGTCCCGTGTCGGTGTCGACCTCCACGACCGCGACGTGGGAGCCGAACGGGAACGACGAACCGCCGGATTCGAAGTCGAGCTCGTGCTGCAAGCGCTCGGCCGCGCCCTCGGGACGCTTCGCCGGATCCTTGACGGCCGCCGCGAGATCGGCCCACGACATACGGCTCGCGGGCACACCCGCGACCTCGAGGCCTCCGTCGCCGACCACGATGTCGTCGGGGTTCGCTTCGAGCAGGTGCGCGGCGAGGCGCTTCGCCTGGGCGAGCACTTCCCGGCTCGCAACGAGCAACGCGCTGCCCCCGATCTGCGCGGAGCGCGAGCCGCCCGTGCCTCCGCCGCGCGGTACCTCGGTGGTGTCGGAGTGCAGCACGCGCACGTCCTCGAACGGCACGCCGAGCGTGTCGGCGATGATCTGCGAGAACGCAGTTTCGTGCCCCTGGCCGTGCGCGCTCGTGCCGACGCGCGCCGTCACCGTGCCGTCGTCTTCGACCTCGACGGAGCCGAACTCCTTCGTGAGCACCATCGGCGCGCTGATCTCGAGG
>DATMUX010000151.1:0-2475 GCA_035563695.1 Acidimicrobiia bacterium | reverse complement strand
ACTCCGCGCAGTCACCCATCAAGATCGGACCTCTGCAGTTCCCGATCCGCGACTACGTCACCATGGCCATCAGCCTGATCGCGCTGTTGGCCGTCGGCTTCGTGCTGCAACGCACGCGGCTCGGCACGGCAGTGCGCGCCGTGTCCGACGAGCGCGACCTCGCGTCGGCATCGGGCATCGACTCCGGGCGCATCGTCTTGTTCGTGTGGATCGGCGGCGCGGCGCTCGCCGGACTCGGGGGCGTGTTGCTCGCGGTGTCGCAGAGCGTGCAGTGGAACATGGGATTCCGGCTGCTCCTCACGATGTTCGCGGCGGTGATCCTGGGCGGGCTCGGCAACGCCTACGGCGCGATGGCCGGCGGCCTGGTCGTGGGTGTCGCCTCGCAGGTCGGCACGTATTGGCTGCCGTCCGACTTCCAGTTCGCGATCGGACTCGCCATCCTCATCATCGTGTTGCTCATCCGGCCCCAGGGCATCCTCGGCGTCCGCGAACGGGTCGGGTGATGCGATGAACTGGTCGGGCATCCTGAGCGACGGGATCCGCGCCGGCCTCGGCATCAACGCCGCGGTGTACGCGCTCGCCGCGGTCGGGTTGAACCTGCAGTACGGGTACACCGGCCTGTGGAACTTCGGGCAGGCCGGGTTCCTCCTCGCCGGAGCCTACGGAACCGCAATCGCGGTGAACGACTGGGGCCTGTGGCTCGGGTGGGCCGTGCTGGTCGGCATCCTCGCCGCGATCCTTCTCGGGCTCCTGCTCGGATTCCCCACCTTGCGACTGCGCGCCGACTACCTCGCCATCGTCACGATCTCGGCCGCGGAGATCCTGCGCATCGTCGTCAACTCGACGTCGGTGCAGTCGGTGACCGGCGGCCCGCAAGGCATCAAGGGCTTCGCCAACTGGTTCTTCGACCACAACCCGATACCTGTCGGTCGCTACGGCTTCGGCTCGATCACCTACACCTACCGCGACCTCTGGGTCGTGCTGGTGACCTGGGGCCTCGTTGCCGCGGCCTCGGTGCTGATCGCGCTGCTCGTGCACAGTCCATGGGGTCGCATCGTGCGGGCCATCCGCGAGGACGAGGACGCAGTGCGATCGCTGGGCAAGAACGTCTTCAGCTACAAGATGCAGAGCCTCGTGATCGGCGGCGTGATCGGTGGCATCGCCGGGATCATGCTCGTGATCGACCGGCAGTTCGTGGAGCCGGCCAACTTCGAGTCGGCGATCACGTTCTTCGCGTACGCCGCGTTGATCCTGGGCGGCACCGGTCGCATCATGGGACCGATCGTCGGCGCCATGTTGTTCTGGTTCCTCATCGAGGGATCGCAGAGTTTCCTCAACCAGGCGGTGTCACACGACTTCCTCGGGCTGTCGCACGTCATGAGCCCGACCCAGGTGGGACCATTGCGCTTCGTGCTCGTCGGGTTGCTGATCATGTTGCTCGTCGTGTTCCGGCCCCAAGGTCTCCTCGGCTCGCGGGAGGAGGTGATGCTCAGTGAGTAGCGCACCGCCCGCGAGCGATTCGGTGCTGGAGGTCGACGACCTCGTCCGCCGGTTCGGCGGGCTGACCGCGGTCTCCGTCGAGCATCTCGAGGTGCGGCGCCACACGATCACCGCGCTCATCGGTCCGAACGGCGCGGGCAAGACCACGCTGTTCAACGTGCTCACCGGGTTCGACCGGCCCGACGGCGGCCGGTGGATCTTCGACGGCACCGACGTGTCCGGCTGGCCCGCGCATCGCATCGCCCGGCAAGGCATGGTGCGCACGTTCCAGCTCACCAAAGCGCTCGCCGGGATGACCGTCCTCGACAACATGCTCCTGGGAGCACCGCGCCAGCGCGGCGAGCAGATGCTGCTCGCACCGTTGCGGTTCCGCTGGCGCGCCGAGGAGCGAGCGGTACACGAACGGGCGCTCGCGCTCCTCGACGACTTCGGTTTGCTGGCCAAGCAGCACGACTTCGCGGCAACGCTCTCGGGGGGCCAGCGCAAGCTGCTCGAGATGGCCCGCGCGCTGATGGCCGACCCGCAACTGGTCATGCTCGACGAGCCCATGGCCGGCGTGAACCCGGCCTTGGTGCAGTCGCTGCTCGATCACGTCCGCAAGGTGCGCGATGCCGGGCGCACGATCGTGTTCGTCGAGCACGACATGGACGTGGTGCTGTCTATCTCCGATTGGGTCGTGTGCCTCGCCGAAGGCAAGGTCATCGCCGAGGGTCCTCCGAGCGAGGTCGTGTCGAATCAGGACGTGATCGAGGCGTACCTCGGGCATCGACGGGCGCGCCCGGCATGACCGCCGCCCCTTCCGACTACGTCCGCCTCGACGCGCGCGACCTCGTCGCCGGCTACCTGCCCGGCGTCGACATCCTGCGCGGCTGCAGCCTGCAGGTGCACGACGGTGAGATCGTCGGGGTCATCGGGCCGAACGGCGCCGGCAAGTCGACGCTGGTCAAGGCCGTATTCGGGCTCGTGCCGGTGCGC
>DATMUX010000150.1:0-5376 GCA_035563695.1 Acidimicrobiia bacterium | reverse complement strand
GACGTGCAGGAGGCGGCCGGCGCGCCGTTGGTGTAGATCACGTGGTGGCACGGGCGCCGACGTACGCGACGATCGACGCGGTCTTCCGCATCGAGTCGGCGCGGTTGATCGCGGCCCTGACGCGCATCGTCCGCGACGTCGGGCTGGCCGAGGAGCTCGCGCAGGACGCGCTGGTCGCGGCGCTGCAGCAGTGGCCCGAGTCGGGCGTCCCGGACAAGCCGGGCGCCTGGCTCATGGCCGTGGCGAAGCGGCGCGCGGTCGACGTGATCCGGCGGCAGGCGACGTTGTCACGCAAGTACGAGGAGCTCGCGTCCGCGCTCGCGACGGAGTCGGCTGACGAAGAGCACGCCGACCTCGACGACGAACCGCTCGGCGACGATCTCCTGCGCCTCGTGTTCATCGCGTGCCACCCGGTGCTCTCGACCGAGGCGCGGGTCGCGCTCACGCTGAAGCTGCTCGGCGGCTTGACGACCGAGGAGATCGGCCGCGCGTTCCTCGTGCGCGAGTCGACGATCGCGCAGCGCATCGTGCGCGCGAAGCGCACGCTGGCGGAGGCCCGGGTGCCGTTCGAGGTGCCGAGCGGCGCCGACCTCGATGCGCGCGTCCAATCGGTGCTCGAGGTCGTGTACCTCGTGTTCAACGAGGGCTACGCGGCCACGACCGGCGACGACTGGATGCGACCCGCGTTGTGCGCCGACGCGTTGCGCCTCGGCCGCATCCTCGCCGAGCTGCTCCCGCACGAGCCCGAGGTGCACGGTCTCGTGGCGCTCATGGAGATCCAGGCGTCCCGCATTCCCGCGCGGACGGGTCCGCGCGGCGAGCCCATCTTGCTGCTCGACCAGGACCGCATGCGGTGGGACCACGTGCTGATCCGCCACGGACTCACCGCCCTCGCGCGCGCCGAGGCGATCGCGCGGAGTCCGGGTGGACGCGGCCTCGGCCCGTACGGCCTGCAGGCCGCGATCGCCGCGTGCCACGCGCGCGCGCGTACCGCCGGCGACACCGACTGGGCGCGCATCGCCGCGTTGTATGACGCGCTCGCACAGATCGCACCCTCACCCGTCGTCGAGCTCAACCGCGCGGTCGCCGTCGCGATGGCGTTCGGCCCTCAGGCGGGCCTCGAGATCGTCGAGGGCATCCGGAACGACCCGGCGCTGGCGCGCTACCACCTCCTCCCGAGCGTGCGGGGCGACCTCCTCGCGAAGCTCGGCCGGCTCGACGAAGCGCGCGACGAGTTCGAGCTGGCCGCCGCGCTCACGCGCAACACCCGCGAGCGGGAGCTGCTGCTGGAACGCGCCGGCATCCCGCGCGCCCCGCGGCCGGCTGCGCCCCACGCGTAGCTCGGATCAGCGGGCCCGCTTCTTGGGGTTGCCGAGCACGCCGAGCTGGCTGCGCAGGCCGGAGTCCTTGTGCACCTCGACGCGCCCGCGGCCGAACGCGTCCACGCGTCCCCAGCGGCCGGGAATGTCGAGGAGCTCGAGGTGGCCGATACCTACCGGGAGCGCGGGGTCGACGATGAGATGGTCGCCGATCGGCTCGAGCCCGAGCATCGTGCGCAGGAGCAGCAACGGCGTGCCCGTCGACCACGCCTGCGGACTGCAGGCGGTCGGGTACTGGACGGGATACCGGGTCACCGACCGCTTGTAGCCGCCGAAGGCCTCGGGCAGGCGACCCTCGAAGAACTCGGCCGCGTCGAGGATGCCCGCGGCGATGCGCGCCGCTTCCTCCTTGAAGCCGTAGCGCCTCAGCCCCCAAGCGATGAACGAGTTGTCGAAGGGCCAGACCGTGCCGACGTGGTAGCCGACCGGGTTGAACCGTCCCTCTCCTTCGGCGAGCGTGCGCACACCCCAACCCGACCACAGCCGCGGACCCATGAGGTGGCGCACGACCGCCTTGGCCTTCGACTTGTCGACGATGCCGCTCCACAACAAGTGCCCGATGTTGGACGCGAGCGCGTCGACCTGGTTGCCGTCGGGGTCGATCGCGAGCGCGAAGTACTCGTCGTCCGGCACCCAGTAGTCGCGGTTGAAGCGACGCTTCAAGTCGGCGGCCTGTTTCTCCAGCGCGTCGGCGTACGCGTCGTCCTTCCACACGCGGCGGGCGAGACGTGCGGCCCGCGTCTTGGCGTCGTACGCGTAGCCCTGCAACTCGCACGTCGCGCGCGGGAAGCCGGGCAATCGCCCGTCGCGGTACGAGATCGAGTCCCACGAGTCCTTCCAGCACTGGTTCTCGAGCCCGGTCTTCTCGTTGCGCCGCTGGTACGCGATGTAGCCGTTGCCCATGAGGTCGGCGTACTCGTCGATCCAGTTCAGCGCGGCGCGGGCCTCGAGCTCGAGGTCGCGCACCAGCTTGGTGTCACCGGTCCAGCGCTCGTACTCGTCGAGCAGCACGACGAACAGCGGCGTCGCGTCCGCGGTGCCGTAGTACGGCGAGTGCGGGCGCTCCTCGAACGCGGTCAGCTCGCCGAACCGCATCTCGTGCAGGATCTTGCCCGGGTCCTCGTCGCGGAAGTCGTCGAGCCGGCTCCCCTGCCGGCGGCCGAGCTCGCGCAAGGTCGTCTCCGCGAGCGAGGGCGTGAACGGCAGCGCCTGCAGGCTCGTGAGAATGCTGTCGCGCCCGAACATGGTCATGAACCACGGCAGACCCGCGGCGGGCAACGCGTGCCTTCCCGCGGTCATCGGCGAGAACCGCAGGGCCGCGAGGTCGACGAGGCTGCGCCGGTACGTCGAGCTCAGCGACTCCCAGTCGCACACGATCCGCGGCGCCTGATCGAGCCAGCGCTGCAGACCCGACTGCATGTTCGGCCGTGCTTGCCGCTCGGCGCGCGCGTACTTCGGTCGCTCGAGCGTCTGACCGGGTCCCCCCTGCGCGGCTACCACGTCGACGTCGGTGCTCCACTCGCCGTGGCCCGGGACCTTGATCTCGAACGTCAGACCGTGCGGGTCGTACTTCGCCCGTTCCGATGCCGCGATGCCGGTTGAGCGCACGAACGTGTCGCGCTGGTAGCCGAGGTAGAGCCCGTCCTTGCCGGCCCGAGTCGAGTACGTGCCCTGTTTCTTCAGCGCGTCCTTCACCTCGAACAGGTCGGCGAAGTCGCTCGCGACTTCGAGCCGGACGGTGAGCGCAACCGCTTTGTCCTCGTGGTTGAGGATCGTCAGCTCCTCGTGGAACCCGTTGCCGACCGCGCGCTGGCGGATCACCGACAGCTGGGAGTCGACGTAGACGGTCCCCGTGCCAGGGACGAGGAAGAAGCGTGTCTCGAAGTATTCGATGTCGTCCGTGGAGAGCGCGGTGAGGCGCTGGCCGTTCACCGTGAGGATCCAGCGCGACACGAATCGCGTGTCGAACGAGAAGAGTCCCGTCGGATCGGTGAGCGACGCTTCGATGTCGCCGCGGCGATCGCTCACGACGAACGTGTTGCCGTCGAGGATGCTGACGAGCTCGTCGCTCATCGACGGCTCCGAGCGGGGGCCGCGGCCCGGCGACGAGCGCGCGGGCGCGGCGGTCCGGGGAACACGCGCTGGAACATCATCAACAGCTCGATGTCGCCGTCGAACGAGAACGCCCCGCGCAGCACGGCGGCCATCGCGTTCTTTCGGCCGGTCACGATCTCCTCGAGCAACGGCCGGTCGACGCGGATCGTGCACGAACCGCCGATGTTGCGCCGGGAAACCGTGACGTCGCCGTGGTCGACGGTGACGAACCAGCGCTCGACCTGCTTGCCGTTCACGACGTCGAACCGAATCGACCCGACCGCCTTCTCGAGCAGCGGCTCGTGGCCGCGTTCGGCCAGATCGTCGAAGAACGTCGTGATCGGATCGGTCACAGCCGGCTACCGACCTGGACGGTCAGCGGCCGCGATCGTCGCGCCGTTCCTCGCGACGGTCCTGGCGACGATCGACGCCGTGCGCCACGACGGCGGCGGTGCCGACGACCGCGGCCGTGCGCGCGACGGGCGCGCCGATCACCGAGCGACGGGCCATGCGGCGGGCGACCATAGGCATGTCAGGCTCCTTCTGCGAGCTCGTCTTCGAGCGAGGCGATGATGGACTGGATCGGGATGCGGCCGCTCGCCACGAGCTGCCCACCGGAGTGTCGCACCGCGGTGGCGAACGGCGCCGCCCACTTGTTCTCGTACACGAGGAGTGCCGCGGTGCTCCCGGGTTCGAGCGCCTCGGCGACGTTGGCAACGTCGTCGGCGCTCAGGAGCTCGGCCACCGCCGTCTCGAGCCGGCGGAGCTCGCCGACCTCGCTGTCGTCGAGGTCGGCGACCTCGAACGCGTCGAAGGAACCGTCGGATTCCTTCCTCACCATGATGAGGTCGAGGACGCGCACGATGTCGCGATCGACCAGGTCGATCAGCTGCGGCGCGATCTCACCGGTGAACTTGCTGCCGGGGAACTCGATCACCAGGTAGTCGACGGGACCCAACTCGTCGATGTCGTGCTCGTCCACCGTTGCTCCTCCCGGACGTCGACTTCCCCGCTGACGCCCACCATGGTGCACGCCCGGACGCGCCCGGTTCCTCACCCGGAGCAGGTGAAGAGGAACGATCGGCCGCTCTGGTTGGCTGGGGTCGTGCCCGAGGAGATGAACGTCGAGCTCGCCCACAAGCTGAGCGAGCACGAGGCGGGCGACGGGCGACCCGGGCGCTGGGAGGAGCTCGTCGAGATCATCGAGGTGATCGTGCTCGCCGTGGTCGCGATCGCGACCGCGTGGAGCGGCTACCAGGCCGCGAAGTGGGACGGCCGCCAGGCGGTGCTGTACGGGCAGTCGAGCCGGGACCGGTTCGCGGCCGACGCCGCGTCGACGGCGGGCGGCCAGACGCTGATCAGCAACGTGACCCTGTTCACCGCGTGGCTCCAGGCGCACGAGACCAAGAACGTCGATCTGCAGCGGATCCTGCGCAAGCGCATGACTCCCGAGTACGGCGTCGCCTTCGACGCGTGGCTCGCGACCGAGCCGTTCACGAACCCGAATGCACCGGCCGGACCGGTCGCCATGCCGCAATACCGCAACCCCGGCTACGAGAAGGCCGCGACGCTGAACGACCAGGCGTCGGCCGCGTTCGAGGAGGGCACCCACGCGCGCGATACGGCGGAGAAGTACATACGGGACACGGTGCTGTTCGCGTCGGTGCTGTTCCTCGTCGCGCTCGCGCAACGGCTCAGAGCTCGCGCGGCGCGCATCGGCGCGAACGTGATCGCGGTCGGGCTGCTTGTGTTCGTGCTGGCGTCGGTATCGACGCTGGAGCGCCTGTAACCGTCGCTCACCGTCGGGCCGGGCCGCGCCGGCACGAGCGACAGACGCCGAAGATCTCGAGCGTGTGGGTGACGTCGGTGAACCCCGATCGCCGCGCGACGTGCTCGGCCCAAC
>DATMUX010000149.1:0-8058 GCA_035563695.1 Acidimicrobiia bacterium | reverse complement strand
TACTCGGAAGGCAGCTTCGACAAGATGCCCTTCATCAGGGCCGCCATCTTCTTGGTCGTGTGACCGCCGCCGAAGTACTGGTCCCACTTCCACTTCATATCGGCGACCCAATACGACGCGCCCTCGGTGACGACGAACTTCAATCCCGGATAACGCTCGAAGGCGCCGCTGAACAACAGGTGCGCGATCGGGCGGTGCGTCCAGAACACCACCTCTGCGAGATAGATGCCGATGAACTCGTTCATCTCGTCCCGCGGCGCCTCGCCGGAGTGCACGTGTACCGGGAGGTTCGCGGCCTGGCACGCGGCCCACACGGGGTCGTACGACGGATCGTTGTAGGGCGTGCGGTCGCGCCACATCGTCGGGATCATGATGCCGCGGATGCCGGGATGGCCGGCGAGCCACTCGATCTCGGCGACCGATCGCTCGACACCATGACAGATCGGAACGAGACCGACACCGGCGCGCCGCTGCGGGCTCGTCGCGCACAGCTCGACGAGGAACCGGTTGTGCGCACGGGCGCCCGCGAAGGCCAGTTCCGGGTCGTCGATCTCGCCCGCCGACAGGCCCGCACCGAACGGCGGCGACTCCATGCCGGTGATCGCGTCGGCGTCGGGGAAGATCACCTCGGCGGCGACGCCGTCGGCGTCCATCTCCTTGTCGCGCTGCTCGGCGTCGTACGCGCCGCGCAGACCTTCCTCGTTCGCGGTCTCCCAATGGGTGATGTAGTCGTAGTTCAACTTCATCTGCTCGTCGCGGTTCGCGTGACGCTCCGCGAGGTACTCGTCGAAGGCCGGGTAGTAGCGCTCGTCGAGGTACGGCCGGTACTCCTCACACGGCAGCCCTCCATGCGCGTCGGCGGAGATGATCGTGTAGCGGTCACTCATGACACCGCACGCCTGTACTTCTGGGTCGACTCCACGCTCCGCCTCCCCTTCGGTCGGCTCCGCTGTCGTCTCCCGGCGGAAATGATGGTGTAGCGATCGTTCATCACTTCTTCCACAGCACGCTCAGGTCGTCGTAACGCTGGTGCACGTACGGCAAGAGCCAGTCGGCCGGCACGCGTTCGACGACTTCACCTGTTTGTATCGTCGCAACCTGCGCGAACTCCATCGACACGATCCGGCCGACGGGAATGTCGGCGATCGGGTCGAGCGGAGAGTCACCGAGTGTCAGCGTGCCGTCGATCGCGCGGCCGTGGCGCGCCTCTTCGTGCCTCCGGCAGTGCACGAGCGCGGGCTCGGTGTCGAAGCCCTTCCCGTCGGGCGAAGGACTCAGCTTGAAATAGAAGTCGACCTTGTCGCGCGGCGCGATCTCGATCGCCGGTCCGAGCGTGCCGTGCAGCTCGGCGAGCGTGAAACCCATGCGCTCGAACGTCGCGTGCACCGCATCGCCGTCCTGGCGGATCGAAACACCGCCGATCTTCTTGGGCTCGCCGTACGTCTCGCGCCCGCCGATGGTCGCCTGCTCGGTCGTCATGGGCATGAACAACGCGTACTCGCCCTCGACGTTGCCGTGGCGGGCGCGCACACCGAACCAACCGGCGCCGAACACCGGGATCCCCGTACCCATGTCGACGGTCGCGAACCGGATGCGCGCCCGCGGCTCCGAAGGCTCGAGCGGCGGGGGCAGCACCGCGCGGATCACGTCGATATCCGTCTCCCAGACAACCGTCACCGCGGTCGACCAGATCTTCGCGGAGGTCGCTTCCACCTCACGGTTGCGCTGCTGCTCGGGCGGACGGGCTCCGTAGCGAATCGTCATGGGTCACCAGGCCTTGATCACTTGTTCGGGATCGAACGCGTTGCACGTGGAATCGGCCGGGTAGTCGGCCGGGTCGAGGGGCACCGCTACCTCACCGACCGTCGGCCCGATCCGGTCGCCGATCGTACGCAGCGCCGGGAGATCGAAGCCGTAAACGGCCGCCGCGGTGGTTTCGACCATCAGCTTCGTCTCGGCCGGCGGAACGTCGCCGAACGCGGCGCGCAACGCCTCGGTCGTGTACGGGTAGCTTCCCTCCGAATGCGGGTAATCGGCGCCCCACATGATGCGGTCGACGCCGATCTCGTAACGCAACGGGCTCTCGGACGGGCGCAGGAAGCTCGCGCCCACCCAGAAATTCCGCCGGAAGTACTCGCTCGGCGTCATCGACATCTGCTTGGCGACCGCACCGAAGAACACCGCCTCGGCCGCGCTGCCGTACGTCATGCGCCGGTGGAACCAGTCGAGCGTCTCGAGACCGCGCGGCACCCAACTCGCACCCTGTTCGGTGAGCACGACCCGCAGACGGGGATGCCGCTCGAGCACTCCGCCGAAGATGAGGTGCCACACTGCCCGGTGCGCGAACCACGCGAGCTCGATCAGCATGATCGCCCGGGCGGCGTCGGCCTCGCCGAAGTCGGGCAAGCCGCTGCCCGCGTGGATGTCGAGCACCACGTCGAGGTCCTCGCACAGCTGCCACAGCGGCTCGTAGCACGGATCCCACAGTGGTGGCACGGCCGAGTTGGGCGGGACGTTCGGCAGCAACACGCCCCCGAACACGTGCATGTGCTCCTTGGCCCACCGGATCTCGGCGAGCGTGTCGTCGAGGTCGTTGAGGAACACTTGCGCGCACCCGGCGCGCCGTCCGGGCGCGGCCGCGCAGAAATCCGCGAGCCACCGATTGTGTGCCTGCAGGCCGGCCCAGCGCCGCTCGTAGTCGGCCGCGTCCGGCTCCAGGGCGGTCAGGTTGCTCTGCGCGAAGAAGGGCGGGACGGTGTTGGGGAACAACACCTCTGCCACGACGCCTTGCGATTCCGTCTCGGCGAGCCGGCGCGCGCTGTCCCAGTTCCGGTATGCCGTCGCGGCGAGCAGATCGGCGAACGGATTCGCGTACGCGTCGGCCCACGCGTCGAACTCATCGTGCCAGCGCGACGCGAGGTACGGCTTGTAGTCGCGCAGATCCGCCCCCGCGTGACCGTCGATGGAAATCACCGTGTAGCGGTCGGCTCCGCTGTCGTCTCCCATATTTCCGGGTCGACTCCACGCTCCGCCTCCCCTCCGGCCGGCTCCGCTGTCGTCTCCCGGCGAAATCACCGTGTAGCGGTCGGCTCCGCTGTCGTCTCCCATGAACATGTAGATATCACTCCCAGGGCTCGAACAAGCCCTCGAACTCGAGCTTGCCATCCCGGACACGCCCGTACAGCAGCCAGTCGCCCCGGAACATCCCGTGCTCGAACGGCGAGCACGCGATGTGCGTACGCGAACCACCCGTCGCGCTCGGCATGAACCGTATCGTCTCCAAACCTGCCTTCAATCCGGGTCCGGACAGGATCGGGGCGCGGAACAACCCCTCGACGAGCACACGCGCGGTGTCGTATGCAAGAACCGGAACGGCGTTCGGCCACAGCGGCGGGTTCGCTCCGTAGCGTTCGACGTAGCGGCTGTGGAATCCCTCGGCGAGCGGGTTCCCGGGATCGAGCTGGTCGACGCCGACCCAGCCCTCGAACTTCTCGAAGCCCATCAAATAGAACATGAACGCGGTGCCCATGATCCGCGGCGGGTCCCAGGCGAGCTTGTCGAGAGCCTCGCGCAGCAGACCCTTCGCCGCGAGCATGCCGTAGCCCATGTACACGAGCGCGTCCGGTCCGACCTGGCGAAGACTGTCGAGGTTCGTCGCGAGATTCTCCGGGCTCTGGCTCACGGTCTCGACCGCGGCGATGCTGACGCCGCGCCGGCGACATTCCTGACGGAAGAACCGGAAGTACTCCTCGCCGTTCGGCGAGATCTCGCTCAACACCGCAACCCGATCGTGGCCGTGGCGCTTCAACCAGCCGACGACGAGCGCCGCGTCACCGCCACAGTCGCCGTTGCCGAGCCGGAAGCAGTACTCACCGTGGAAACGCTCGGTCCCGCACCAGCTGATCAGCGGGACCTGCAGCTCGTTGGCGAGCGGACCGACCGTGATCGCGTTGTCGGAGCTGTACGCGCCCGCGACCCCGATGCAGCCCTCGTCGGCCAGGAACCGGAACCCGTCCATCGCGTTCTTCGCCGATCCCTGCGGCAAACCGTTCTCGGGATGCAGCACGAACTCCACGGGCCGATCCAACAGGCCCCGGGTCGCGGCCTCGTCGAACGCGAGGCGGTGGATCTTGTCGTAGCCGCCGCCGGGCCCGTCCAGCGCCGACCCCAGCCATCCGATCCGTATCGGTTCCACCGCAGCCTCCTTCGACCTCGTCGCATCATGGCTACGCGCCGCGATCGGCCGCAACCAGGCGCGACGTCTTGGGAGCGAGGCCCCGACGGGCCGGACGGCGAGTCGGCTTCGATCAGCCGCGTGCGAGACCGACGATGCGGGGCGCAGGCCGGGCATTCGCCGCGGAACCGTAGAAGGGCGCGTCGCCGAACGCGAAGACCCCGCCGTCGCAAGCAACGAGCCAGTAGCCCCGGCCCGACGGCGACGCGGCCATCCCGACGACGCCACTGTTCAGGCGGATCGCGGCCGTCGAACCCCAGAACCGCGCATCACCGAAGGCGAGACCCCACCGTCGGAGCCGACGAGCCAGTAGCCCATACCGGTTGGCGACGCCGCCATTCCGACAACACTGCCGTTGAGGCGCATCGCCGCGGTCGAACCCCAGAACCGCGCATCGCCGAAGCTGAAGATGCCTCCGTCGGACGCCACGAGCCAGTAACCCATGCCCGTCGGCGACGCGGCCATCCCCACGATGGGGCGGTTCAGCGGGAGCGCGCCCGTCGAGCCCCAGAACCGCGCATCGCCGAAGCTGAAGATGCCTCCGTCGGACGCCACGAGCCAGTAACCCCGGCCGCTCGCGGTTGGCGCGATCCCGACGATCGGCGCCCGCAGCGTCGCGGTCATCGACCCGAGCGACGCACGACCGCACCCGCGCACCGTGCCCGTGCTCGTCACCGTCCACGCACCGCCGGCCGATCCCGCGATCGCCACGACGGGCGCGCCGGAGCTCCGCACACACGTGCGGGCCTTGTGGTAGCCGAACACGCGGCCATCGCGGGCGGCCTCCCAGTACCGCACCGGGTCCGCGCCGATCGGAACACTGGGCGGCACGGTCGTCGTGGTCGATGTGGTCGTGGTCGACGTGCTCGTCGCCGATGTGGTCGTGGTCTTCGGGACCGTCGTCGTGGTCGTGGCGGTCGACGTCGTCGTGGTCGATGTGGTCGTGGTCTTCGGGACCGTCGTCGTGGTCGACGTGCTCGATGTGGTCGTGGTCGTCGACGTCGTGGACGACGACACCGATGATCCGCTGCCGTACTCGTACGCGCCGATGTCCCACGCCGCGCCCTGCGGCCGGGCGACGCCGAGCCGGTCGGTGGCGAAACCCGCGACCGTCGCGCCCGCGTCGATCGCGGGCGATGACGGGCCGAGGCGCAGGTCGGACAGTGCCTGCACGAACTGCGGGTCGACCGGACCGACCGCGTGCGCGTCCTGGCCGGTTCCCGCCTTCCAGCTCGCGAGCGTCGTGTACGACGTACCGCTCCACGCGAGACGATTGTTCGTCGCGCCCCACAGGTTGTTGTCCCACACCGTATGCGACGAGCCCGGGCTCCCGACCGCGACCAGCGCACCGGTCGCGGCGGTGTCCCGAACGAAGATGTTGTTCTTGATCACCATCGGGACGCTCGCCGTGCCGAGATCGGCGCCGCACGTGCCCCACTGGAACGCGTTCTGGACCCCGTAACGGCCGTCGCCCTTGGCATCGATCGTGTTGTTCACGAACTGATTGGCCGTCGCGGGCGGATACTTCGCGGCGGCGGCGTGGCAGCCGACGTCGGTGCCGCTCGCGCCGTAGACGTTGCGGAACACGTTGTTGCGCACGACGAATCCCGTGTCACCCTGAGTCACCGAGGTTCCGTTCAGCACCAGGCCTGCGCTGAGATCGAAGCCGCCGCAGTTTCCGGTCGGCGCACCGTCGCACTGCGTCACGAGCAGCGACGGGTGCGGCGCCTGGCCCGCCGGGGCACCGTATGCGAGCAGGCCGAGATCGACGATGTTGCGCTCGAACAACGTTGCCCCCGGGCCGTTCATCTCGCGGAACGAGAGCTGGCCGACGTCGTGGAAGTAGGAATCCCGCACGGTCGTGTTGTTCGTCTGGACGATGAAGGCGCCCGGCGATTGCCCGCCGCCACCGAGGGGCGACCAGTGCGTCGGGAAGTACGAGGCATACGCCGAATAGCCGGCCGGCGGCCACGACTGCGCGACCGAGCTCGCGTTCGGTGCCTGCCCGTTCGGCACGGCCCAGGGCGAATACGCGTCCTCGACGTGGTCGAGGGTCAGGAAGCCGTCGCGATCGGGCGTCGAACCCGTGCCGCCGGACCAATGGATGTTCTCGTCGCCCGCGGCGTACGCGATCTTCGTGCGCCGGAACGTGATGTTGCTCGCCCGGCGGGGCGCGGAGCCGCCCGTTCCGAGCACGAGGTACTGCGGACCGCCGAGATCGCGCGGGAACGTCGACCCACTGGCAACGTTCGAGTTCGAGCCGGCCGCGCGTGCCCACGCCGCCGCGTTGTACTGGATCGTGGCGTCCTCGATGTCGACGTGTTGTGCGTTCACGAAGCGCACGACGTTCGTGACACCCCACCAGAAGTGGAACTTGCGGCCGTTGCCGCTGTTCGTGAAGGCGACGTAGTCGATCTCGCCGGCCGGCGTCGGGAAGTCACCGCCGACACTGAGCGTCGTGCCGATCGGAACATACGTCGCCGTCGGTTGCATGCCGCTCGCCGTCTGGATGTAGGCGCGGCCGCTGCCCCGCGTCGACGTACCGCTCGCCGCGGCGGTGCAGAAGTACCAAGGGTCGTGGGTGGCCACGCATGCCGCCCGGTTCTCGATGTACGGCCAGAACTGGTTGTGTCCTGTCGTGAACGCCGGCATCTTGATCGGGTGGCCCGCTATGGGTGGCGGCGAATAGAGCGTCTCGTAGAGCTTCGGGTCGGCTCCCGGAGTCGCGCCACGCTCGAACGCGACGCCGCCCATCTTGCCGGTCGACTCGCCGGCATTTCCCATGCCGTCGATGTAGTAGACGCCGGGAACCGCCGTGCACGCGCCGAGGGCTGCGTTCGGGCAGTCGTTGTCGGTGTCGCACACGATGGCGAGCTCCGTGCCCCCGGTGCATTTCCTCGCTTGCGCGAGCGGTCCGTTGCCACCTGAGCCCGCGGGCGCGGCGCCGTCGATCTCGACGTCGCCCGGCAGCGAGGTGTCGACCGAGATCGTGACGGGATTCGTCGCGGTTCCGCCGGCGGGGCTGCCCTTGGTCGACGCGAGGTCGGCGGCGCGCCAGCCGCCGCTGTCGTACACGCGATAGAAGCCCGGCGCCATGAGCACGGTGTCGCCCGCGGTGACCGTCCCGTCGCCGATCTTGACGAGCATCTGGTGGTACGTCTTCCACGGCGCACCGGCCAGACCGCTGTTCGCGTCGTTCCCCGTGGTCAAGTTCACGTAATAGGTCTTGCCAGTGACGGCGGCACTCGACGCCGTGAGCCGCAGCCCGGCGCCGAGCACCGACACGACCAGCGCGAGCGCGCCGACCCCCACACGAGCCCGCTTCCGGGCTCCGGCCGTTCCCCCCATGACACCTGCCATTCCCTAGCGATGCACCGAGCTCGTCCTGAGCTCCCCGATGAACCCGGGGCGGAGGTGTACCCGTGCCGCACGAGGCACGTTGCGGGCAATCCCCCATCCGCCAGGACCGTGGGCCCTGGACCTTGCACCGAGCAACCGGAGAGCACGAGCACTCAGATCTCTGCACTTCCGTGCCGCGAACCTGAGCGCGCGTGCCGACCTCGATCCTCGGATCGCGAGGCGGCCGGGTCAATGGGCCCGACGGATCAATACCGCCGCGAGTGCTCCTCGTCGTCGGGTTCGGGCGTCTCGAGCAGGTCGGCCGCGGCCGCCAGCGCGGTCGCGAGCGCCGCAGCCTTCCCGTACACGGTCGCGAAGTAGTGCTCGGCGATGGTCTCGCGGCCGGGCAGCGGTGCGGGCCCGAGCGAGTCGACCAGCACGGCCGGATCCTCCGATCGCGGGATGCGGTGGAGATCGTCGTCGGG
>DATMUX010000148.1:0-4560 GCA_035563695.1 Acidimicrobiia bacterium | reverse complement strand
CGCCAGACCTTCCGGATCCTCAAGTTCGACCCGTCGGAGGCGACGGCATGACCACCATCGGCCCGATCGCACCGGGTGACGAGCTCCCGGCCATGGTCATCGACGTGACCGCGACGCGGATCGTCGCCGGCGCGATCGCATCTCGCGACTTCATGCCCGTACACCACGACCGCGACTACGCCAACCAGCAGGGCGCGCCCGACATCTTCATGAACATCCTGTCGGACACGGGGTACTGCAGCCGGTTCCTCACCGACTGGGCCGGTTCCGAGGCAATGGTGAAGCATCTGTCGATCCGGCTCGGCGTCCCCGTCTTCCCCGGGCACACGTTGACCTATACCGGCTCGGTCACGGCCCTCGGCCACGAGGGTGATGAAAGCTTCGTCGAGATCGAGCTGCGCGCGACGAACGACCTCGGTGAACACGTGAGCGGCACCGCGACCATCAGCCTGCCGTTGGAGTCGCCGGCATGACGGGCGCGCTCTCGGGTCGAGCCGCGATCGCCGGAATCGGCCAGACCGAATTCTCGAAGGAGTCCGGCCGCACGGAGCTGCAGCTCGCGTGTGAAGCCGTGCTCGGCGCGTTACGGGACGCGGGCTTGCGCGCCTCCGACGTCGACGGGCTCGTGACCTTCACGATGGACACGAGCGACGAGATGGAGGTCGCGCGCAATCTCGGAATGCGGGAGATCTCGATGTTCAGTCGCGTCGGCTACGGCGGCGGGGCCTCGGCCGCCACCGTGATGCACGCGGCGATGGCCGTCGCCACGGGTGCCGCCGAGGTCGTGGTGTGCTACCGCGCGTTCAACGAGCGCTCCGGGAACCGGTTCGGCAACATGAGCGGTCGTGTCGGCGTCCTGCCGTTGTGGTTGTCGTGGTACGCGCCCTATGGGCTGATGACGCCCGCGGCGTGGGTCGCGCTCTACGCCCGCCCGTATATGGAGCGCTACGGCGTCACGAACGCCGACTTCGGGCGCGTCGCGGTCGTCGACCGGGCCCACGCCGCGACCAACCCCGATGCGTGGTTCTACGAGCGGCCCATCACCCTCGACGACCATCAGGCGTCACGATGGATCATCGAGCCGGTGCTGCGCCTCCTCGATTGTTGCCAGGAGAGCGACGGCGGTGTCGCGGTGGTCGTGACGTCGGTCGATCGCGCCCGCGATCTGCGGCAGACTCCGGCAGTCGTTACCGGGGCCGCGCAGGGCGCGACGTACGACGGCGAGACGATGACGAGCTACTACCGCGACGACCTGTGCGGCTTGCCGGAGATGGGTGTCGTCGCGGACCGCCTGTGGCGCATGTCGGACCTCGCTCCCGCCGACATCTCGACGGCGTTCCTGTACGACCACTTCACGCCGTTCGTGTTGATGCAGCTCGAAGAGCTCGGTTTCTGCGGCCGGGGCGAGGCCAAGGACTGGGCGACGGTCGAGCGGCTGTCGCTCGATGGTGAGCTCCCGATCAATACGAGCGGCGGCCTGCTCGGCGAGGCGTACATCCACGGGATGAACGGCATCACCGAAGCAGTACGCCAGATTCGCGGCACGTCGTGCAACCAGGTCGACGGCGTCGACCACGTGCTTGCGACCGCCGGGACGGGAGTGCCGACCAGCGGGCTGATCCTCTCCAAACCATGAATCCCACTCGTTCGCGCGCGCGGAGGTGCAGATGAAGGCCATCCAACTCGAAGAGGGCGAGCTCCACGTGCGCGACGTCGCGGAGCCCCAACCGGGCGCCGACGAGGCCCGCGTGCGGCTGCGCGCGTCGGGTGTGTGCCACTCCGACCTGCATCTCGCGCGCGGCGACTGGATGGGTGTCCCGCGCAGCATGAGTCTCGGCCACGAAGGCATCGGGGTCGTCGAGGCGCTCGGGCCGGGTGCGGAACGCTTCGTGACGGTCGGCGACCGGGTGATCCTCGGGCTGGGCGGCATGGGCGGCGGCTACTGGTGCGGCGCCTGCGACTACTGCCTGAGCGGACGGCCGCGGCTGTGCGCGCAGGCCCGGCCGCTCATGGGCACGTTCGCGGAGCAGCTGTGCGTCTGGGCGCCCGCGCTGGTGCCCGTGCCCGACGCGCTCGGCGACGAGGAAGCCCCGCTGGCCTGCGGTGGCCTGACGGCGTTCAGCGCGGTGCGCAAGCTCGTCGCGCACGGCATCGCGCCCGGGAGGACGATCGCGGTCATCGGCGCGGCGGGTGGGCTGGGACACTACGCGGTGCAGATCGCGCAGGCATTCGGTTACCGAGTCGTCGGCGTCGACGTGGGTGAGGAACGCCTCGAGTTCGTACGGGCGCTCGGTGCGGAACACGCGGTCAGCGCGGCGCTGGTGTTCGCGGCGCGCCTCGCCGGATTCGATCTCGGGCTGCAGATGCTGCGCCGCGGCGGGTTGTTCGTCGCCGTCGGCATTCCCGCGTCGAGCGAAGGCAACCTGCAGCTCCACCCGTGGCAGCTCTTCCTCACGGATCCGACGATCATCTACTCGGCCGTCGGTACGGTGCAGGAGATGCGCGAGCTCGTCGATCTCGCCGCGGCGGGGAAGGTGAAGACCCACGTGTCGCGCGTCGGATCACTGTCCGACGTCCCGGCGATCTTCGACGAGCTCGAAGCGGGCAAGTACCTCGGGCGCGCGGTCATCACGGACCTGACCCGCTAGGAGGACGACGTGCCCGCACGCGCGCTTCGCATCGCGATCATCGGCGCGGGGCCCGGTGGCCTGTGCGCGGGGAAGCGGCTGCTCGACGAGGGATTCGACGACTTCGTGCTGCTCGAACGCGCGCCCGACGTCGGGGGCACGTGGCAGCCTAACCGCTATCCGGGCTGCGAGTGCGACGTGCCGTCGGCGCTGTACTCGTTCTCGTTCGCGTTCAAACCCGATTGGTCGAAGCCGTACGGCACCCAGCCCGAGATCCTGGAGTACATGCGCGCCATCGCCGACACGTACGGATTGCGGGCGCATTGCCGGTTCGGTGACGGCGTTGCGGCGGCAGGGTGGGACGACGGCGCATCCACCTGGACGTTGACGCTCGAGTCGGGCGCGACGGTGGTCGCCGACGTCGTGGTCAGCGCGATCGGGATGTTCAACGAGCCGGCGTGGCCCGACATCCCCGGGCTCGAAGCGTTCGCGGGCGCGCTCTGGCACTCGGCCGAGTGGAACTGGGACTACGACCTCGAGGGCAAGCGCGTGGCGGTCATCGGGAGTGCGGCCAGCGCGGTGCAGTTCGTGCCCGAGATCGTCCCACGCGCCGCGCAGGTGCATCTCTTCCAGCGGACCGCGAACTGGGTACTGCCCAAGATCGACGCGCCGTTCACCGACGACCAGCTCGACGCGTTCCGCGCCGACCCGGCACCGCTGCTCGCGTTCCGGGCCGAAGTCGAGCGGCAGTTGAACGCGGGGATGACGTTCGCCAACCCGAAGATGCTCGCCGAACGCGAAGCCGCGAGGCTCGCGGCGATCGAAGTCGTGCGAGATCCCGAAGTCCGGCGCCAGCTCCGCCCGACGCATCCCTTCGGGTGCAAGCGCCCGCTCTTCTCGAACGCGTACTTCCCCGCGTTCAACGAACCGAACCTGGAGCTCGTCACCGATCCGATCACGGGGATCACCGCCGCGGGCGTCGAGACCGCCGGTGGCACCGAGCGCGAAGTCGACGCGCTCGTCGTCGCGACCGGTTTCGCCACGACGAAGTACCTCTCGGCGATCGACGTGCGCGGTCGCGGCGGAATTCGTATCGACGACGCGTGGAACGACGGCCCCCTTGCGTATCTCGGGATCACGACCGCCGGGTTCCCGAATCTGTTCATGCTTTACGGCCCGAACACGAACAACGGCTCGATCCTCACGATGCTGGAAGCCCAGGTCGACCACGTCGTCTCGCACCTGCACCGGCTTGCGAACGAGGGCATCGCGTGGGTCGACGTCGAGCCTGCCGCGATGCAGCGGTACAACGACGAGGTGCAGGAAGCCATCGCCGGCGTTCGCGTGTGGCAGGCGGGCTGCAACGGCTATTACCGGTCGCCCAGTGGCCGCGTTGTCACGCAGTGGCCGTTCTCGATGATCGACTACCAGGAACGGACCGCGCAGGTCGACCGCGACGCGTTCGCAGTCGGCCCGTGAGAGCCTCGCGGCACGTGACCATCACACGCACAACGGACCTTCGGCGTGCTGGCCGGTGGTGTCGGTCCCGATGGGTGGCCCGAGGATCACGTTGCCCGTGTCGATCGTGATGGTGTCTCCGGAGAAGATGACCGGGAACCGGTCCATGCCGCGCGGCGCGGGTCCGGCGGTCTTCTCGCCCACGGCGTTGTACTTGGATCCGTGGCACGGACACTCGAACCATTGCGAGCTCTGACACCAGGGAACCCGGCAGCCGAGATGCGGGCACGTCTGGTACAGCGCGACGACGCCGCGGCGCATGCCGGCGAAGATCGCCGGCGAATACACGTTGGCGGCTTTCGGCAGCGCCGACGCCGGGTACTGCTGCAACCAGGTACGTGCATCCGGAACGTAGAACGGCGCCTTGGATTGCTCGATCTGCGCCAGGATCTTCGCGAGCCCGGTCAGTTGGATC
>DATMUX010000147.1:0-3129 GCA_035563695.1 Acidimicrobiia bacterium | reverse complement strand
CCCTGCTCGCCGGGACCGTCGCGCTCGTCGTGACGGCTCTGCGGCGAACTCGGAGGCGGCGGCACGACCCCGACACGCGCCGGCGCGTGCTCGGCGCCTGGTCCGAAGCGCTCGAACGCCTCGCGGCGGCCGGGGTCGAGCGCCGGCCGTCGGCCACCTCGATCGAATTCGCGCTGCGCCAGGCTCCGGCGAGCGGCGCCGGCCCCGCCGGTCCGGCACTCATGGATCTGGCGCGGTTGCATACCTCGGCGATGTATGCGCCCGACCCGCCGTCGTCCGACGACGCGGACGCCGCGTGGGCGTGCGTCGACCGGATCGACGCCGCGCTGCGCACGGTCGTGTCGCGCACCGACCGGTGGAAGACGCGCTTGCGCCCGCGCGGGCGGCAGCGCGTGACCGATTCGAGGTAGTTGCACCCATTCCGCCGGCGCGAGCGGGGCGCGCCGCGCTCCCGGCGGCGGGACGCCTCGTCCCGTCGCGGCCGGATGTGACGGATTCAAGCTGCGGATGGGCGGTCGCGGCGCCGACAAATCCGGGAGAGGAGGCCGTGACCATGACTCGACCACACGACTCGGGCCGTGAGCGGGGTCGGCTGCGAGTGCGAGAGACATCGGATGAGGAGGAGGACGCGCGATCGCGCGCGGAGGAAGCCCAGCGCGTCGCGGAGCGGCTCGAGGCGCTCGTCGCCCAGCGCCGGTCGGCGATCCACCAGGGCGCGCCCCGGCACACGGGCCGATTGCTCGGCAACCTGCTCGTCGCGCGCGGTCACGTCATGGACCGGGAGCTGCAGTACGCACTCGAGGAGCAAGCGCGGTCCGGCGATCTGCTCGGGCAGGTCCTGCTGCGGTTGGGTCTGATCAGCGAGCGGACGCTCGTGGAGGCCCTCGCCGAACAACTCCGGATGCACGTGATCGACCTGGACCGCGTCGAGCTCGACGACACGCTCGGCGCGCTCCTCCCCGAGGCCGATGCACGAGCCATGGAAGCGGTGCCGATCCGGCGCCGGCAGGGATACGTGGACGTTGCGGTCGCGGATCAACCGCGTTCGGACACCGCGCACCGCCTGAGCGAGGAGCTGGGTGCGCCCGTGCGGCTGCTGCTCGCCACACACTCCGACATCGGCCGCGCCCTCGACCGGCTGTACAGCCACGATCATGCCGGCACGGCGCGGAGGCCGGAGGGCTGACCGATGGACCTTCCCGCGCCGGCTCGGAGCGACACGCATACCGACGCGCATACCGACGCGCACCCAGGTCTCACGGCTCGCCCGAGTTTCGACACCACGGGCCTGCTTCCCACCGGTCACAACCGGCGGCGCGCCTACCGCATGCCGGTCGGTCTGGAGACCCGGGTGCTCGCCGAACGAGACGCATCGGGGACCGTCGCCTGGAAGTTGCACGACGACGGTGAGCACCGTGTGCTCGACACCCTCAGCGAGGACCTGTCGGTCGGAGGTCTCCGGTTCCGCGCGCCGAATCTCATCTCGCGCGGCACGCACCTCACCGTCTCGTTCCAGCTGAACGACACGCCGATCGAGCTGAACGCACAGGTCGCGCACGCGGCTGCGGACACGTTCGGCGCCGCAATCGGTACCGAGTTCACGAACATCGACCGCAGCCCCGTCGGCGCGCAGGTCGCGCGCTATCTGTTCGCCTGCGAACGGCGTCGGCTCCCGCGCGTGCGCGTCATGTACTCGCTGCGCTGCACCACGGGGAAGCGCAGCGAGGATTGCCGCGGCACGACCGAGAAGTGCTCGCCGACCTTCATCAATGCGTTGCTCGAGAAGCCCATCCCGCCGGGGCGACCCGTCGAGCTCACGCTCGCCCTCGACGCGCTCCTCCAGCGCTTCACGGGCCGGTCGGTGTCGTGCGCCGCGTCGGGACAGCTGTGGCGCACCGGGATCGAGCTCGCCGAACCGACGCCGCCCCGTTGGCGTGAGGTCCTCGTGGAGCGGCGCGACGGTCTGCGGTGATCAGCAGTTAGGAACGCGCGACGAGCTGTTCGACGAACGCGGCTCGCTCGCTCGTGAACGCGCGCACCTCGGCGTCGACCGCCGCGGCGACGCGGTCGACGCCGACGAACAGGGCGAGCGGTCCGTGCCGCAGCGCGTCGAGGATCTGACCGTCGTCGCGGCAGACCCAGACGTCGCGGCCATCCGTGACGAGCCGCAGGCTCGCCAGGTCGTCGCCCGCGCCGCGAATCGCGTCGACCGCGGCGCGCACGCGGACCGACGAGAGGCCGGCGTCGAATAACGATCGCACCACGCGCAGCGTGACGAGCTCGCGGAACCCGTAACCGGGCCCGGGCGCGCCGGCACCGACGAGACCCGTCTCGGTCCAATGCCGCACCTGGGCCGCGGTGCAGCCGGAAAGGCGCGCCGCCTGCGCCGCGGTGTAGTGCACGCCCGGGCGCTCAGGAATCGTCGCGGCGGAAGCGGTCGCGCCACTGACGGCTTCGCTCACCGAACATGCCGCGTAGGCCACCCTGGGCGCGCCAGCCGCCCGTGAGCGTCTCGAAACCGGCCCGGCCGAGCTTGCGGACGTGCCGCTCGATGACGAGCGAGCACGCGAGCATGATGCCGAAGCCGATCGCGCCGACCCACACGCTCGACGCGAACGTGAACACGAGGAGTACCAGACCGCCGAGGAGGCCGAGCGCCGCCCAGCGGATCACGCGCGCCGAATGGCGATAGAGCGTGTTGCGTGACACCTGCTCGACCAGACCGGGATCCGTGGCGTTGAGCTGGGCCTCGATCTCGCGGAGGATCTTCTGCTCTTCGTCGGAGAGCGGCATACCGTCCATTCTCGCGCAGCTTGCGGGGGCCAACAACGCGGACCGCCCGAGGCGGGTCAGCTCGCGGCGGGAACTGCCGATTTGGGCATCCCCGAGGCCGCGGCCGAGCGATAGGCCAGGTCGACGAGACGATGTGCCGCGAGCGCGTCGGCGGCACGCGGCGAGCCGGCGTCCGGCGACCCGGCCGCGAGGCCGTCCAAGAACACCTTCGACGGTTCTGCGTAGGCGGCCAACGCCTTGGCGTAGACGTCGGGGATGTCGAGACGATCGGTCCACCACGGCGGCTCGCCTTCGATCGCGCGCACGCCCTCGTCGGTCTGCACGTACACCGGTCCG
>DATMUX010000146.1:0-4321 GCA_035563695.1 Acidimicrobiia bacterium | reverse complement strand
GGGCTCGGTCATGTCGTCGACGGGGACGATCACCTCGACGTCGAGCGGTTTGCGCGAACCGGCGTCGACGATCGTGACCGGCCGCGGCCTGTGATCGCCGTCGTGCCCGCCGAGGAAGCGCGCGATCTCGTCGAGCGGACGTTGCGTCGCCGACAGGCCGATGCGCTGGGGGTGCGCGTCGGTGATCGCTTCGAGCCGCTCCAGCGACAGCATGAGGTGCGCGCCTCGCTTGGTCGGTGCGAGCGCGTGGATCTCGTCGACGATCACCGTCTGCACGCCGCGCAACGTGTCGCGCGCCCGCGACGTCAGCATGAGGTACAGCGACTCCGGCGTGGTGATGAGGATGTCGGGCGGGTTGCGCACCAGCTGCTGGCGCTCCTTGCCCGACGTGTCACCCGTGCGCAGCGCGACGGTGGGCGCGTCGAACGTCGTGCCGAGCCGCTCGGCCGCGAGCGTGATGCCCGCGAGGGGAGCGCGGAGGTTCTTCTCGACGTCGAACGCGAGCGCACGCAGCGGCGAGACATAGAGGACGCGGCAGCGCCGGTCCTTGGGTGGCGCGGGCGCGGTGCCGAGGCGGTCGATCGCCCAGAGGAACGCGGCGAGCGTCTTGCCGGATCCCGTGGGCGCGAGCAGCAGGGTGTGGTCACCGTCGGCGATCGCGGGCCACCCCTGGGACTGGGCATCGGTGGGCGCGGCGAAGCTGGTGTCGAACCACGCCCGCACGGGCGCGCTGAAACGGTCGAGCACCATCTCGGATCACGGTACTCCGGGGGTGGGACACGTTCCCTCGGAGCGACCGCGTCAGGTCGACGCGCCGCCCAACAAGGCCGCCGAGAGCCGGCCTCGCTCACGCCCGACCGCGGCGCGGTGCACCCGCAGCCGCTCCATGTGCTGCGCGATGGTCCGGGCGCCCGCGGCCACCGGGTGCGCATCGACGAACGTGAGCACGTCGCCGGCCACGGCATCCTCGACGAGCCACGTCGTGCCCTCGATGACACGCGGGAGCAGCCCCGGGCTGAACCGGGTGCGCACCGTGTCCCAGTGGTCGCGCACGAAGGCCCATGCGGCGGCGCCGTGCTCGCGATTGCGGAGCGCCCGCTGCAGCAGGAACGGGCCGTTCTGGGCGCGGACCTCGTCGGAGATCGCCAGCTCGCAGGCCTGCAGCACCATCTCCTCGCTCGGGAACTCGCCCAGCGCGTAGAGGTAGCGGAGCTGCGCCTGCGGGCTCGACGCCGCGGCGGAGCGGGCGAGAAAACGGTCGAAGTCGTCACGCGTGCCCGCGCTCGCCACGACCGCGACCGCGGCCGCCTCGACATCGGGATCGCGTGTCCCCGCCGCGTCGACCTCGCGCGCGCGCGCGATCGTCGAACGGTCGCCGACCGTCGAGCCCAGGGCGTCGATCATCAGGCCCCGCAGCTGGCGTGTCCGAGGGTCGTCAGCGGGCCGGGCGTCCCAACCCAGGCGCTCGCGCGCCGGACCGACGATCGCCGCGATCTCGGCGTGCATGCGTTCGAGGGCGTCGCCGGTCACGAGGCGCGCCGCGGCCCGGAGATGCGCGATCAGCACCTTCCACACGACGAGATCGGTCTCGTCGGTGAACCGGTGCGCGCACCCGAGGAATTCCTCGGCGGAGATCTCGCCCGCGAGAACCGACGCCCACAGATCGTCGACCAGCGCGAAGCGCTCGAGCGGCTCCAGCACACCCGCGTCGAGCAAGCGATCACGTTGCTCGCGCGGGTAGGCGACTCGGTAGAAGCCCTCGCCGCCCGCGTTCAACACCACGAGGGCGTCGGCGGGCGCGTCGATCGTCATCTCCTTCTCACTCAACAACAGCGAGCGCGTCTCGGCGCGACCGCCGTTGTGCACGCGCGCGAGCAACGGCAGTACCCAGAGCCCCTCGCGGTCGCCGTCCTCGTACGTGAAGCGTCGCTGCTCGATCCGCAAGCGGTCGCCGTCGACGCGCACCGCGGGCAAGCCCGGCTGGAAGATCCACGTGTCCATGATGCGGCGCACGGGTTCACGGGTCGCCTCTTCGAGCGCGTCCCAGAGATCGGTGGTCTCGGTGTTCGCGAACCGGTACCGATCGAGATAGAGCCGCACGCCGCCCCGGAACGCGTCGGCGCCGAGCCACCGTTCGAGCATCCGCAGCACCGACCCACCCTTTTGGTAGGTGAGCAAGTCGAACATGCCTTCGGCATCGGCCGGCGTGACGACCTCGTACTCGACGGTGCGCGTCGTGGCGAGCGCGTCGACGTCGAGGGCGGCGGCGCGCCCCAGCGCGAAGTCGTCCCACGTCTTCCACTCGGGCCGGTACGCGTCGAGGCCGAGGTGCTCCATGAACGTCGCGAACGCTTCGTTGAGCCAGATGCCGTTCCACCACTTCATGGTCACGAGGTCGCCGAACCACATGTGCGCGATCTCGTGCACGATCGTCAGCGCGGCCGACGCCATCTCGTCGAGGGACACGCGGTCGGGGTCGAGCAGCAGCCGCGTCTCGCGGAACGTCACGCAGCCGAGGTTCTCCATCGCGCCGAAGGAGAAATCGGGCAGGGCCACGAGGTCGCACTTCGCGCCCGGGTAGGGGATGCCGTAGTAGCCGGTGAAGTAGGTGATCGCGAACGCGCCGAGGTCGAGGGCGAACCGGGTGAGGTGGCCCCGGCCGGGCACGTGGGCGACCCGCACCGCCACGCCGCCCGCGTCGACCGCGTCGGTCAGCTCGAGGGGCCCGACGACCCACGCGACGAGGTAGGTCGACATCGGGATGGTGTCGGCGAACGACACGCGGGCGATCCCCCCGTTCACGGTCCGGGCGATCTCGGGGCTGTTCGAGATCGCCAGCAGGCCGTCGGCGACCTCGAGGGTGATGGCGAAGACGGCCTTGAACTCGGGCTCGTCGAAGCAGGGGAAGGCGCGGCGCGCGTGCGGCGCCTCGAACTGGGTCGCGGCGATGACCTGCAACCGGCTCTCGCCGTCGACGAACGTGCTGCGGTAGAAGCCGAGCAGCCCGTGACTGATCGCGCCGGCGAAGTGCAGCTCGACGGTCGCGGCGCCCGCCTCGAGGAGGCGGTCGAGGGTCAGCACCACCAAGTCGTGGTCGGCGTCGAGCGCGGCCGTGGCGCCGATGGCGGCGGCGCCCTGGCGGACAGCGGCGTGGCCGATGTCGAGGTCCTTGGCGTGGAGCGCGATCGTCGCCGTCGGCTCGCGGACCTCGATCTCGATCGAGACCCGCCCCGTAAAAGTCGAGGCATCGAGGTCGGGGCCGATCGTCAGGTCGTAGCGGCGCGGTAGGACCGTTTTGGGGAGGCGGCCGGCGGGGCTCATCGGGCCAGAAGCGTAGAGCCGACCAGATCGTGCTCAGGGGTTGGTGAATACGACCGATATATGGATGGTCCGGGACGTACACGGAGGTGCCCGGCGGCGGGCCTCACGGGGGCAAACCAATGGCGACTGCCGAAGCGAACGACCTGATCACCGAGGTGACCCAGCTGCCGGTGCAGCCGGGCGCGGCGATGCGACTCCTCTGGATGCTCGAGGACCCGCGCACGTCCGCGGCCGACCTCGGCCGGCTCATCGAGTCCGACCCCGCGCTCTCGACCCAGGTGATCCGCCTCGCGAACACCGCGTTCTACGGGCTTTCCGGCAAGGTCTCGAGCGCGTGGCGGGCCGTGACGGTCCTCGGTCTCGCGACCGTGCGCGCCATCGCCACGACCGCCGCATTCGACCTGTTCTCCGAGAAGGGGCGCTCCGTTCCCGACGACTTCTGGCCGCACTCGGTCACGACCGCGGCGGCGGCCGCCGCGCTCGCCCGCCGGGTCGGGATCCAGCCGAACGACGCGTTCAGCGCCGGTCTCCTGCACGACCTCGGCAGCGCGCTGGTGTTCCGTCGGGCGCCGCGCCGCTACGACGCGGTGCTCGACCTGCTCGCCAACGACTTCACGCTCGCGCGGCTCGACGCCGAGCGCCAGGAGTTCGGCATGACCCACGCCGACGTCGGTGCGGCGGCGCTGTCGGTGATGCGCTTCCCGGTCGAGATGGTGGAGGCGATCGGCGCCCACCACACCCCGCCCGCGGAAGTCACGTCGCAGCTGGGTCGCCTGCTCATCGCCGCCGACACCGTGTCGATCGAGATCGACCACGTCACGTCGGAGCAGAACGTGCCGGTCGCCGAAGCGCTCGAGGCGCTCGACATTCCCGGCTCGGCCGGGGCCGCGCTGCTCGACGAGGTCCGGTCCGACCAGGACAACCTCGCCGGCTTCCTGACCGTGCGCTAAGCCCCCGCCCCACGGTCACTCTTTGGTCGGAATCGCTGCTCGGCGGGATA
>DATMUX010000145.1:0-3945 GCA_035563695.1 Acidimicrobiia bacterium | reverse complement strand
CGTTGTAATAGACGAGGATGCCCCGGGAGTCGAGCAAGAACATCGGGGTCGCCAGATTTGCCGCCAGCTCCCGGGCGAGGATCAGCGGAAGGCTCTTCGCTCCGCTCGCGTGGTTCGTCCCTGCGCTCACCGTCCCATCGTTGCCGCATCGGGCCGCGCGCGCCACCGAATGGGCCCTTGCGCGAAATTGGGGCCTGTCCTCCGGGTCGACCGTGGTCTACCCTGGACCGTGTTCGAGCACACCGCGTCGAGCGCAGCGTGTCGAGCGCAACGACGAGGGGGCGACCGATGGGCGACGTCGCTGACCAGGGCAACGACAATGACCGGGGCGGCAACGGCGATGACCGGGGCTTGACCAGGCGCGACGCGCTGAAAAAGGGCGCCCAGATCGGTGGCGCGGCGTTCGTGATCCCGGTCGTGGGCAGCATCTCGATGAGTTCCGCCTCGGCGCAGTCGCCGAGTGGTGGCGGCGGGACGGACCCGCGGCCGATCCGGCACCACCGCCGCTGACGGCGCCCATTGGCGGCGACGCCTCGACCCAAGGAAGCGATTGACGACGTGGGCAACGATTCTCGGGCGGCACGACGGGCGGCTGCGCTCGGGCCACCATCCCCGCATGTTCTCGTGACGGAGATCGACGGCGACGTCACGCTCTACGACGCCGAGCGCAACGAGGTTCACGTCCTGAACGTCAGCGCAGGCGACATCTGGAGGCTGCTCGACGGCGAGCACGACCTCGACGAGATCGTCGCGCTCATCGCGGAGGCGTACTCCGCCGATCCCGGAGATGTCCGGCCCCATGTCGCCGCCGCCCTCGCGACGTTCGTCGACCGCGGTCTGCTCCCGGCCGGCGGAGGTGGTTGACGCGTTGGCCGAGCCGGCCCTCGAGCAGATCCGGCACGTGCGCATGCTCGATCTCGACGTGGAGATCGCATGCCACGAAGCCGCGGCCGGCGCAGCCATCGGTGCGCTGCTCGAGACCTTCGCGGTCACCACCCGGCGGGACACGAACATCCTGCGCTACTCGGTGGCACACGACCGCGGCTGCTGGGCGCTCGTATGTGCCGGCGAGACGGTCGCGCGTTGCAGTTCCGCCGCGTCGATCGCGAGCGCGCTCCTCGTCGAGCTCAATCGTGCCGCGATCGATGCGTTCCGAGGGTTCGCGGTGCACGCCGGCGTGGTCGCGACCAACGGCGCCGCAATCGCCTGGCCGGGCGCGTCGGGCACTGGCAAGAGCACACTGGCGGCCGCATGCACGACCGCGGGATTCGAGTACGTCTCCGACGAAGCCCTCTGCGTCGACCCGGCGACCACGTCCGTGATCCCCTACCCGAAGCCCATCACGCTCGACCGCTCCGGCTGGGCACGCGTTGGTTCGGGCGACGCGTGCGATCGCGGCATCGACGACGGCGACGAAGTGATGATGCCCGCGGATCGGTTGCCCATGCCCGTCGCGCGGAGCCCGCTGCACCTCGCGCACGTCGTCGAGCTCGCGCGGCGCGACGGTCCCGCTCGTCTCGTCGAGCGAGCGCGGCAGGACGGCCTCGCGCAACTCCTCCGCATGTCGTTCAACCACTACAAGGATCCGCGCACATCGTTCGAGCTGGCATCGAAGCTCGCGGCCGGTGGTCGCGTGTGGACCCTCGAATATTCCGACCCGCGCGAGGCCGCTCGGCTCATGCGCGTCGAGCTCGCCGGACGATGACTCGGATCGGGACATCACGCGCGGTGGGGCGGGTCCTCGTCCGTTCCGTCGCCGATCACGATTGGAACACACCACCCGAAGGCATCGATGACCTCGTGCGCGGGGCAGACCTGCACGAGCTCCCGGCCCGGGCCGCGTTCCACGGTGTCACCGGTTGTGTCCATCGAAGCCTGCGCGACAACCCGCTCGTCGATCGCGACGTCGCCGAGCGGCTGCAGGCCACGCATCACCGCGCCGCCCTGACGCACGCCCAAGTCCTCGCCGATCTCGGCACGATCGCGCGCGCGCTCGACGCGCTCGGGGTCCCGTGGCTCGTCGTCAAGGGTCCGGTGCTCGCCGAGTCCGTATACCCGCGCCCGGACCTGCGCGGCTACACCGACCTCGACTTCGTCCTGCCGCCGGCCGAGCTGCGCCACGTGCTCGAAACGCTGGAGGACGCCGGCGGCCGGGTCACCGACACCAACTGGGATCTGCTGACGAGCGAGATGGCCGGCGAGGTGCACGTCACGCTGGGGCGCGACACGAACGTCGACCTCCACTGGCACCTGATCAACGTGCGCGAGCTCCGCGACGCGTTCCGCATCGACATGCGCGAGCAGTTCGAGCGCGCGCGTCGCGTCGCGCTACCCGGGTGCACTGTGCCGACGCTCGATCGCGCCGACACGCTCATCCACCTCGGCGTCCATGCGTGCACTTCGGGAGCCAACCGGCTCGTCTGGTTGAAGGACATCGAGCAGGCGGTCGCCGATCCGTTCCCCTGGGACGAGGCCGTCGCCCGCAGCCGGGCCGCCGGCACCGGAGTCGCCGTGGCATCGATGCTGCTGGAGGCCCGCGCCGTCATCGGGACTCGCCTTCCCGACGGCGTGGTTCCGGCGTTCGCGGGCGCGCGGGCGTGGCCGGTGCTCGTGTCGTCGGCCGCACGAGCGCTTCCCATCGAACGCACGACGGGTCGCCGGTCGGCCGTGCGGTTGATCGCACGGTCCACCCGCGCCGACCTGCGCTCGAGTGCGTCGACCTTGGGACGCCGGAGCATGCGCGCGCTGCGCCACCCGCTCACGCCGGAGCCCGGGAGCACGTCGGCCGGTGCGGCCGACCCCGCGTATCGACACGCCGGGAGCCGAGATGCGTACCTCGAAGCGGTCGCGCGGCACGCGGCGCCCGCGGCGCGCACCGAGGGCGAGGTGATCAGTGATGCGCGTGCATCGAAAACGTGGGGAACGTGAGGGTCAAGCCGCTCGCGCCGCACGCTTGCGTCGCCGTTCCCGACAGCCCGTAGAGCTTCTCGAGTCCGCTCGCCGGCAGTGACAGCGAGCCACTGAAGTCGTGCCCCAGCGCGCTGATCGTGTAGTCGGCCGTACCGGTGAGGCCGGCGAGCGTGAAGGTGATGGCCGACGCGCTCCCGGACGAGTAGCTGCCGTGGGCGTCGCCCGTGACGTGGATGGTGCCGTGCGCGTCGCCCCACGACGTGGAGATGCTCGCCGCCAACGTCTGATCGGCGTGGAGCGTCCACGCGGTGTCACTCAAGGTGAGCGTGACGCCCGGGCCGGACGCGGTCACGGTCAACCCGGGCACCGCGGTCGCCAGGCCGGATGAGAGGTTCTGGGTGTCGAGCTTCCAGGTGCCCGTGAGACAACTGCCGGTGGCCGCGCCGCCGCCGCTGGACGTGAACGCGATCGGCTTGCAGCCCGCGGCGAGCACGGCGACGACGGCCGCGGCCGCGACCCAAGCCCCGGTGCGGACGAGCCGGGCGCGGCCAGGGGCGATGACGGGACCGAGGCGTTTCACGGCGCGGGAGCCTAGGTGACGGGTCCCCGCCCCGAGGATCGGGCGATTCTGCGCGGTTGAGCGCGTCCCGGCCCGGGAGCGCGGCGCCCTACCCTGGTCGGGTGACCGACACGCACGACGACGCCGCCCCGGGCACGCCGGTCGAGTACCCGTGGCCCCCCGCGGCCGGCGCATCGTGGACCACCCCGGCCGCGACACCGCCGCCGGCGGGCTCGGGCGAGCCGCCGGCGTCTTCCGGCGAGCCGCCGGCAGGCCCACCACCGGATCTCCCCGTTCCGGCTCCGTGGCAACCGGCGTCCACGCCCCCACCGTCGCGCACCAAGGTCTGGATGGTCGTCGTGGTCGTCGTCGCGCTCATCGCCGGCTTCGGCATCACGACGCTGGCACTCGAGGCGACCGACTCCAGCTCGCGTGCGCGCGGCTCGGCCGCCGCGCCCCCGCCCCCGACGACGATG
>DATMUX010000144.1:0-12490 GCA_035563695.1 Acidimicrobiia bacterium | reverse complement strand
CGCCTCCTGCACATCGGGCGGGAACTCCGCCAGCTCGAAGATCTGGCGCACCTCGATCGTGCAGTTGTCACCGGGGCACCGGGACGCCCACTCGACGGCCTCTTCCTTCGACTTCACGTCGATGATCCAGTACCCGCCGATCATCTCCTTCGCCTCGGTGAACGGACCGTCGGTCACGGTGCGCTTCCCGGACGCGAACTCGACCCGAATGCCCTCCGATTGCGAGTGCAGGCCGTCGAGCGCGAGGAGGACGCCGGCCTGTTGCAGCGACTGGTTGTACCTCGTCATCTCGGCGACCGCCTCGGCGTCGGACGGCATCCAGTCGGCCGGATCGATGTTGGGGAGCATGAACATCATGAACCGCATGGTGGTCTCCTTCGTGGTGTCGGAACGTGCTCGTGGAGACGTCGAACGAGACCTCGGGAATTCGACATCGCCGGGCAGATTTCGACACTACCGGCGCCCCGTCCCGTGCGCCCCGCCGTCGCGGCGCTTCGATGGCCGGCCGGCGAGCGCCGTGGGCGATACTCGCGGGCGTGTGACGGCGGCGGAGGTCGGGATGGCGGCGTTCGGTCGAGGCACGGGCGGCTGATGCGAGGCACGCCGTGACGCCGCTCGCCGGGACGCTGCTCGCCGTCGATCCCGTGCCGTGGGCCCGCTCCCAGATGGCGTTCACGCTCGCGGCGCACATCGTGCTCGTGCCGCTCGGTGTCGCGTGGGCCTTCATGGCCCTCGTCGCGAACTGGCGCGCGATCAAGCGCGACGACCGGGACGCGTTGCTCCTCGCGCAGCGGTGGGCGAAGTACATGGCCGTGACCTTTGCCGTCGGCGCGGTCACCGGCACCGTGCTCTCGTTCGAGTTCGGCTTGTTGTGGCCGACGTTCATGGGACGCTTCGGAGCCGCGTTCGGCATCCCGTTCGCGATCGAGGGCCTGTTCTTCTTTCTCGAGGCGATCTTCATCGCCATCTACATCTACGGCTGGAAGCGGATGCAGCCGTGGCATCACTTCTGGTCCGGCGTGCCCATCGTCGTCGCGGGGATCGGCGGCACGGTGTCGGTGATCGCGGCCAACGCGTGGATGAACGAGCCGAGCGGCTTCACGCTCGACTCCGCGGGCAAGGTCACGCAGGTCGAGCCCCTCAGTGTGATCTTCAACAAGGCGATGCCGTACCAGGCCCTGCACATGACCGTCGCGGCCTACCTCGTCGGCGGCTTCCTCATCGCCTCGGTGTACGCCGCCGGAATGCTGAAGGGCCGCACCGACCGGTACCACCGGCTCGGCTTCCTGATCCCGTTCACGGTCGCGGTGGTCGCCGCGCCGTTGCAGATGATCACGGGTGACGCGCTCGCGCGCTTCGTCTACAGCAACGAGCCCGCGAAGTTCGCGTCGATCGAGCTGGTCCCGAAGACGAGCAGCGACGTCCCGGAGACGCTGTTCGGCCACCTCGACGCGGAGGGGACGGTCAGCGGCGGTATCCGGATCCCCGGTATGGCGTCGTGGTTGTCGGATCCCCGAACCGGCACGGCGACCGTCGTGACCGGACGGAACGCCTTCGCGAGCGACGACCAGCCGACGGTCGCGGAAGCGAACGTCGTGCACCTCGCGTGGGACGTGATGATCGGCATCGGCACCCTGCTCACCCTGCTCGCGGTCTGGTACGCGATCTCGTGGGTCGTGCGGCGCGACATGCCCCGCAGCCGGCTCTTCCTCCGGATCGCGGCCGGCGCAGGCATCCTGTCGATCGTGGCGCTCGAGGCCGGGTGGGTGGTGACCGAGGTCGGCCGCCAGCCGTGGATCGTGCACGAGTATCTCCGGGTGAAGGACGCGGCGACGACGAACGGGGGCGTGTGGATCACCTTCTGCGTCGTGTGCGCGGTGTACCTCGCGGTCGGGACGACGCTGATCCTCGTGCTGCGCCGGATGAGCCGGCGGTGGCGCGAGCAGCGCGGCGAGGAGGAGAGTGACGTGCCGTACGGGCCGCGGCCGCCGCTGCCGGCTCCGGTTCCGGGCGACGAGGTTCCGATCGGATGAGCGCGCTCGTCGCCGTCGTGTTGTTCTTCGGCGTGACCGCGTACGCCGTGTTCGGCGGCGCCGACTTCGGCGCGGGCTTCTGGGACCTCGTGGCGGGCGGAGCCCAACGCGGGCAACGACCGCGGGCGCTCGTGGATCACTCGATCGGGCCGGTGTGGGAAGCCAACCACGTCTGGCTGATCTTCTGCCTCGTGGTGTTGTGGACGGCGTTCTCGCCGGCATTCGCGTCGATCACGCTCACGCTCTTCGTCCCGCTCACGCTCGCGGCCCTCGGCATCGTGCTGCGCGGGTCGGGCTTCGCGTTCCGCAAGAGCGTGTTCGCGACGCGTGAGCGGCGCGGGTACGGCGCGGTCTTCGCGTCGTCGTCGGTCCTCGTTCCCTACTGCATGGGCGCGGTCGCCGGCGCGATCGCGTCGGGCCGGGTCCCGGCCGGGGGCGTGGCCGGCGACTGGTGGTCGAGCTGGATGAACCCGACGTCGATCCTCGGCGGCGTGCTCGCGGTGACGGTGTGCGCGTACCTCGCCGCGGTGTACCTCGTGCACGATGCCGGCCGCCTCGATCAGCGCGACATGGTGCGCTACTTCGCGGCGCGCGCCACTTGTGCGGCCGTGGTCGCGGGTGTGGTCGCGTTCGCGGGCGTCTTCGTGCTGTACGCCGATGCGTCGTACCTCTTCCACGGGCTCACCTCGCGGGCGCTCCCGCTCGTGATCGTCTCTGCGCTGTGCGGCCTCGGTTCGTTGTGGATGCTCGCGCGCGGCGCGTACCGCTTCGCCCGTCCGCTCGCGATCGGCGCCGTTGCAGCCGTCGTCGTGGGCTGGGGCGTCGCGCAGTGGCCGTACGTGCTGCCCGAGACCTTGAAGGTCGCGCAGGCGGCTGCCCCGACGGCGACGCTCGCCTCCGTGCTCGTCGTGTTCGCGGCCGCGGCCGTGCTGATCCTGCCGTCGCTCGGCTTGCTGTACGTGCTCGACCAGCGCAGCGTCCTGCAGGAGCCGCCGGCCGATGCCCACGAACGTGGCGGAGATGCCCGAGCCGTGTGACCCGTCACGGCCCGGCGCGACGGTGGGCAGGCGGTAGCGTTCGGCGCCGATGGGACCCGGCGGACCACCGCCCCCGAGACGGGCCCGAAGGCGAGCGGCGCCCGATGTCCTCGCCGTGATCGCGGTGGGCGGCGCGCTGGGCACGCTCGCGAGGTACGGGGTCACCCGGGCGATCCCCGTCGCGGCGGGCACGTTCCCGTGGGCGACCTTTCTGGAGAACCTGAGCGGCGCGTTCGTGATCGGCGCGTTCCTGACGTTCGTGCTCGAGCGGTACCCGCCGACGCGCTACCTCCGGTCGTTCTTCGCGATCGGGGTGCTCGGAGGTTTCACCACCTTCTCGACGATGGCCGTCGAGGCCGTCACGCTGGTGAAGGACGGTCACGCGCCGCTCGGCATCGGGTACCTGGGATCGAGCATCGCGGCGGGGTTGGTGATTTGTTACCTCGGAGTCGTGTTGGCCCGGTCGGTGCCGTTCGGACGGCCGGCACCGCCGCGTGAGCGAGAGTCGTAGAGGAGTCATCATGCAGCTCGAAGGCGAAGCCCGACGGTTGACGATTTTCATCGGCGAGAGCGACCGTCACGGCCACACTCCGCTGGCGACCGAGATCGTGCATCGCGCGCAGCAGGCCGGCTTGGCGGGCGCGACCGTGCTGCGCGGGATCGAGGGCTTCGGCGCGTCGAACCATCTGCACACGACGCGCATCCTCAGCCTGTCGAACGACCTGCCCGTCGTCGTCGTTGTGATCGACGAGGCGGCGCGCATCGACGCGTTCCTGCCGCAGCTCGACGAGCTCGTCACCGAAGGGCTGGTCGTCGTCGACGACGTCCACGTGGTCACGTATCGCGGCCGCCCGGGCACCTGATGCTGATCCTCGGCCTGATCGTCGCGGGGATGATCGGCGCGCCCGTCCGGTACCTCGTCGACGCCGCCCTGGCGGAGCGCGCGGGCGGCGTCTTCCCGTTGGGCACGACGGTCGTCAACATCAGCGGATCGTTGGTGCTCGGGGTGATCACCGGGCTCGCGCTCTACCACGCGTTTCCCGCGACGCCGAAGACCATTCTCGGCACGGGCTTCTGCGGCGCGTACACGACGTTCTCGACGTTCGCGTACGAGACCATTCGGCTCGCGGAGGAGCGCGAGACGAGCGCGGCGCTGCGTACCGTCTTGATCAGCCTGATCCTCCCCGCGCTCGCGGCCGCGCTGGGGTTGGCCCTGGTCGCCGTCTGACCGCGGGCGTAGGGTCGACGGCACGCGAGTGTCGCTGGAGGGGGTGTGCGCATGTTCGTACAAGTGATCAAGGGACGGACGCGCGACGCGGAGGGGATCCGCCGGCGCAACGAGGCGTGGCGCAAGGAGGTGCGCCCGGGCGCGACGGGATTCCTGGGGAGCACTGCGGGCGTCGCCGCCGACGGCACGTTCATCGCGATCGCCCGGTTCGCCGACGAGGCGTCGGCACGCGCGAACTCGGAGCGCCCCGAGCAGAGCGCCTGGTGGGCCGAGACCGCGAAGCTCTTCGAGGGCGAACCGAGCTTCCGCGAGTCGAGCGACGTGTCGCTGCTGTTCGACGGCGGCTCCGACCAAGCCGGCTTCGTGCAGGTGATGGAGGGACGTGTGACCGACCGCGCCAAGCTCGAGTCGATGGAGTCGGAGGAGCTCTTGGGGAAGCTGCGCGCCGCCCGGCCCGATCTCATCGGCTCGCTACGCGTGTGGTTCCCCGAGGGTGCCTTCGTCGACACCGCGTACTTCACGAACGAAGCCGACGCGCGCAAGGGGGAATCGTCGGGTGAATTCTCCGGACCGCAGCAGGAGTACGGGTCCCTCTTCGCCGAGATGACGTTCGTCGACCTCGGCGACCCGATGTTCAGCGGACCGTGACCGCCGTCGTCATGCCGCCTTGCTCACCTCCGCGAGCACATCCGAGCTGACGATCCACCACAGCCGGCGCGCCCGCGTCCCGGTGTTCTCCATGACCAAGGCGCGACACACCCGGTCGCCCAGCTCGATCTGCAGTGAACGGCTCATCGGAGCCTCCCGAGCGATCTCGTTCCCAAGCTCTTCGAGTATCCGCTACCCGCCGCTCGTCGCGGGAGGGCCCGAGGGCGGGACCGCGACGAGGCGATCGGCCGAGCCCAACGGCCGAAGGTCCGTCACGGGACTTTCTTTACCGACTTCACAGCGATCCTTACCGGCCGGGATGCAACGCTTCACGGGTATGCGCGAGCCCACCGGCACGCTCGATGGATTCCCGCTGATCGGTGCGATCGTCGCGATCGCGGGCGGCGCGATCCTGTGGGCGACCGGGTTCCCGGCCGGCTGGTCCGGCCTGCTGGTCGCCGACGGGTGCGTGATCCTCGCGGTGCAGTGGGCCGTCGCGCGCGACGTCGAGATCGAGATCAGCGACCGCGTGCCGATCGTGCTCGCCGCGGTGGGTGTCGCCGCGGTCGCACTCGCGTTCGTGTACCTCACCCGCGCTGCCGACGATCTGCCGTCCTTGTTCCCGGGTCACGACGGAGACTCGGAGCATTTCCGCGTCCTGCCCGGGGTGATCATGCTCGGGCTCGGCGCCGTGACGCTGGGCCTCGCCGCCGCCCGCGTCCGCGTCACTCACCACACGCACGAGACGTAGTTCCCAATGCCGTCCGGCGCCGGGTCAGCTCGGCGCGTACGGCGTCGAGCTCGGGCTCGACGACGGTGCTCTCGCCGGTGCTGTCGTCGCGCCCGACGAAGAGGTCGTGGATCTCGACGGCGGTCACGGCGAGCTGGGTCGCCGTGCCCGGAACGACCGTCGCGGGCAGTGCCGGCCGGTGCCGCTCGAGGTAGTGCGCCGCCGCCTGCACGGCGTCGTGGCGCACGCGCTCTGCCGCGGTGGGCTCGTCGAACCGCCAGCGGCGCGTGTGCGTCCCGAGCCGCGGCTTGTCGTCGCCGGGGTCGACCCCCGCGGCGGGGAAGACCCGGCAGTCGTACGTGCGGCACGCCTGCGGCCGGTGCTCGTAGATCGAGCAGCGGCCGTCGACCAGCATCGGGCAATGACCGCGCTCGTCGTAGCCGAGCACGACGTGCCCGCGCGGCGCGCGCGGCGCCGGGAACAGCAACTCCGCCGGGATGTGCGCCAGCGTGTCGGTCTCGTCGGGGCCGATGGGCACGAACTGCGACGACGTGCAGCACGCGGTGCAGCTCCCGCACGGCACCTCGGCGCCGTGCCCGGCGCGCAACGCGCCGAGCATGCCGGAGATCCACGAGCCGAAGCCCCCGGCGTCCAGGGCGTCGTCGGCGTGGGCACGCGCGGGCATCGCCCGCATTCTCCCACGGGGCCTGCCATCAACCTCTTGATATGTGACTAATTGGTCACCTATCGTCTCGGGGATGGACGACGTGTTCCGGGCACTCGCCGACCCGAGCCGGCGGCGCCTGCTCGACGAGCTGTTCCGGCGCGACGGCCAGACCCTGCACGAGCTCGAGGCGCGTTTCGCGATGACGCGCTTCGGCGTGATGAAGCACCTGAAGCAACTCGAGGACGCGGGCCTCGTGGTCACCCAACGGCGCGGCCGCGAGAAGCTCCACTTCCTCAACCCCGTTCCGATCCGGCTCATCCACGACCGGTGGGTGAGCAAGTTCGCCGAGCCGTGGGCCGCGGCGCTGGGCGAGATCAAACAGAGACTGGAGACCCCCATGGAGAAGGTGTTCGAGATCTACATCAAGACGACGCCCGAACGGCTGTGGCAGGCGATCACCGATCCCGAGATCCGCGCCAAGTACAACTTCGGCGCGGCGATCGACACCGACTGGAAGCCGGGGTCGCCCATCGAGATGGCCGCGCCCAAGGCCGCGGGGCTGCTCGGCGACGGTCAGGTCGTCGAAGTCGATCCGCCGCGGCGGCTCGTCCACACGATGCGCGCGCTGTGGAGCGACGAGGTGAGGGACGAGGGGTTCTCGCGGGTCACGTGGGACATCGAGCCCGTCGGCGACTCGTGCCGGCTGACGGTCACGCACGATGAGCTGCGCGAGGGCGCCAACGACCAGCTGTACGGCGGCTGGCCGATGATCCTCTCCGGCCTCAAGACGTGGCTCGAGACCGGTGAGCTGCTGACGACGCCCGGTTCGCTCCTGTATTCCTGACCGGCGCGCGCATGCGCGCGTCGACGAGCGCGCGCATGTTGCGACCGGTCACGCGCAACACGCCGGCATCGCGAGCGGTGCGCGCGAGGACGATTGCGCCATCGAGGGCGGCGACGACGGTCGTCGCGAGCTCGTTCGCGTCCGCAGCCGGCAACCCCGCGGCCGCGAAGCGGCGTGCCGCCGCGTCGATCCATCCGCCGAAGACGGCTTGCGAAGCCGCGCGCAGCGTCTCGTCGGTGCTCGCGACCTCGCGCGCGACCGTACCGATCGGGCAGATGTCGACGAAGTCGTGCTCCTCGAGCGTGTCGGCCGCGCCGTCGAAGAAGTCGGAGATCGCGTCGGCCGGAGTGGCCGCGCCGTCGGCGATGATCTCGAACAGCTCCTGATACGCGGTACCCGACGTCGTGAGCACCGCGCGGGCGAGCTCGTCCTTGCCGCCGGGGAAGAAGTGGTACAGCGAGCCGGTCGTCGCCGCGGCCGCCTGGGTCACCTGCTTGAGCGACGTGCCGTGGAAGCCGTGGCGCCGGAACAGCTCGCCGGTCGCGGTGAGGATTCGGGTCCGGGTGTCGGGCACGATGAGAGTCTAGAACGATCGTTCTAGTAACGTGACCAGGGCCGGCGGGCAGGGGCGGCACGAAGGAGGCCCCATGTACAAGGCGACGGTCCGGGCCCTGGTGCGCCGGGGGATCCGTGAGCTCAACGAGGGCAAGCCGGAGTTCCTGCTCCGGCTCACGGCACCGGACGCACAGCTGTGCTTCCCGGGCGACAACTCCTGGGCCGCGATGTTCCGGCCGGCGGTGAAGGGGCGGCGCCCCCACGCGACGCATCTCGGGATCGCCGAGTACCGGGCCTTCGCGCAGCGCTATGTCGCGGCCGGCCTCCAGTTCGAGATCGAGGACATCCTCGTGAACGGGATGCCCTGGAACACACGCGTCGCCGTACGCGCGCACGATTTCATCCCGTCGGCTTCCGGCGACGACGTCTACAACAACCGCGTCGTCGCGTTCCTCGAGCTGCGGTGGGGTCGCATCGTGCGATGGGAGGACTACGAGGACACCGAGCGCGTCGCCGGCTGGGACCGCGCGTTCGCGGCGCCCTGAGTCGTCAGCTCGGCGTCGCGCCGGCCTCGGCGGCCTCGGCCAGGCGCTCGAGCGTCTGCTCCATGCCGTCGCGGTTGCGTGCCGCGCGATCGCTCACTCCGGTCGCGAGCTGCGCGAGGGGCTTGAACCAACCCGATCGTTGATCGACCCACGTCTCGGTCACGCGGCATCCCGTCGCGGTCGGCTCGAACGAGTACGACCACTCGGCCACCTTGAGCCCCTTGGCGCTCACGCGGAACGAGAAGTGCTTGCCGGGCTCGGCGTCGACGACCGTCGCGACCGTCGTCCACGTCCGCTTGCCGTTGCGGTTCGTGCCGCGGAACTTCGCACCGGCTTCCGCGCGCGTCGCGCCGCCCAACCAGGTTCCACCCTCGTTCTCGGGCGACCACTCGCCCATGCGGGTGATGTCGGACACCATGGCCCAGACGTGCTCGGCGGGCGCGGCGATGTCGCGGCTGACGTCGATCCGGTCGGCCATGTCGGCAACGTATCCGATGGGCGCCCGATCTGCATGTGGATATGCATGACGCTCCGCCTGGACGGCGAGCGATCGCTCAATACTCCTTGAAGTCGACCGGTTCGACGAGGCGAGCGACCTGGTCGCCGATCAACCCTTCGCCCTGCACCCGCGTCCACATCTGTTGGAGTGCGGCGCGCATCGACTCCGCCGCGTCGGCATCGTCGAACTCGAGATCGACGATCGCGTAGTTCGGGTCGTCGAGCGATCGAAGGATGCGGTAGCGGCGAACGCCCGAGCGCTTCCGATCCAGCGGGTCGCTGTCGAACGCCTGCTTCCACGCGTCGAAGTCGGGCACGGGGTGCTCGATGCGCAAGATGGGCATGTGATTCCCTTCGTCCGATGGTCACGTACCGCGCGTCGACGCGCGCCAGGTCAGTCGCCGAACAGGTCGATGTAGTCGGTGCCGACTCGTTGCCCGAAGCGCGGTGCGCGCTTCGCCAGGAACGATTCGACACCTTCGCGGGCATCGGCGGAGCGTGCGCGTTGCGCGAGCCCGACGGATTCCGCGCGGTGCGCGTCCATCGGATCGGTTGTGGCGAGCATGCGCCACAGTAGCTGCCGGGTCATTGCGGCCGAGACGGGCGCGGCGTGATCGCTGATCTCCTGCGCGAGCGCCCGCGCGGCGGGCAGGAGTTCGGCCGGTTCGAGCACGGAGCGCACCAGGCGAGCGTGCAGTGCTTCCTCGGCGTCGACGAGCCGGCCCGTGAGCATCCACTCGCTCGCGGTGCCGATGCCGACGACGCGGGGGAGGAACCAGCTGCTGCACCCCTCGGGAATGATGCCGCGCCGCGTGAACACGAAGCCGAAGCGCGCGGCGGTCGATGCGAGGCGCACGTCCATGGGGAGGGTCAGCGTCGCGCCCATACCGACCGCGGGGCCGTTGACCGCCGCGATCATGGGCTTGCGCATCGCGAAGATGCGGAGCGCGAGGATGCCGCCGCCGTCGCGCGGCGCGGTGTTCTCGTGCCCGGACCCGGCTTCGGCGGGCCGGAACGCCTGCGGACCTTCCGAGATGTCGGCCCCGGCGGAGAAGGCGCGGCCCTCACCCGTGACGACGACGGCGCGTACCTCGTCGTCGGTGTCGGCGCGTTCGAGCGCGGCGAGAAACTCGCGCAACGTCTGCGCACGAAACGCGTTCAGCCGGTCCGGACGGCGGAGCGTGATCGTGGCGACGTGGCCGGCGAGCTCGTATGACACGTCTTCGTACGCGGCTTGTGAAGCGGAATCGCTCATCGGGTGAGCTTACGATCAGCGCTCGAGGATCGCGTCGAAGAGTGCCCCCAAGGCTTCGAGCTGCCGCCCGGACAGCTGCCGCGTGAGATGCGAGCGGATCACCTCGTTGTGCGTCGGGCGAGACTCGCGCAGGTGCCGGTGGCCCGCGCGCGTGAGCGCGGCAAAGAAGCTGCGGCGATCGTGCTCGTCGACACTGCGGCCGACGAGTCCGGCCCGCTCGAGCCGCGTGACCAGGTGGGTGACGCCGGCCGGGGACAGCACGACCCGCTCCGCGAGCTCGGTCATGCGCAGCCGGCCGTCGGGCGCGTTGAACAGCGTGATCAACACGTCGAATTCCTTGACCGAGATGCCGTGCGCCGCGGTGAGGCTCTCGTCGAGGGCACGTAGGGCAGCCCCGGTGAACTGCAGGCAGCCGTGCCACGCCCGGAACTCCGCGTCGGTCAGGAACTCGTCGGCCGGGATTCTCCTTGACATGGTCGGGCTCCGCGGTTATTTTCTTGCCGAAGTAAATATACACGAGGAGCAGGCGAAGGAGAAGGACCATGATCGGCGACACCCGGATCTCGGCGGTACTCGTCTCGACCGACCTCGACCGCGCGCAGGACTTCTACGAGAACAAAGTCGGCCTGAAGCTCTCCCCGGAGACGATCAAGAATCATCTGCTCTTCGAGTGCGGGAACGGCACGACGCTGCTGATCTACGGCCGGGGCAGCGGCAATAGTGCCGATCACACGCAGGTGCGCTTCTGGTCGAGCGCCGTCGACAAGGATGTGGCGGAGCTGGTCGCCCGCGGCATCGAGTTCGAGGAATACGACATGGGCGCGTTCAAGACGGTCGACCACGTGGTGACGTCGTCCGGCATCGGGCGATCGGCGTGGTTCAAGGATCCCGACGGCAACACGATCGCGATCTTCCAACCCGAGTGAGACTCAGGCCGCGTGCACCTCGATCTCGGTGGCCTTGACGGCGGCCCAGAGCTGCATGCCTTCGACGAGGCCGAGGTCGGTCGCGGCCGCGACCGTGACCTCGGCGACGATCGGCAGCGTGCCCGTGAGCCGCACCCGCACTCGCCCGGCATAGCGCTCCATCCCGGCAATGGTTCCCGGCCACACGTTGCGGGCGCTGCTCTCGGGGGGCGCCGTGTGCAGGACGACCGCGTGCGGGGGAATGACGGCCAGGACGTCGCCGTGGTGGTCGTCGGCGACCGTGACGACGTCGCGACCGACGGCGATGTGACACCCGTCGGCGCGCCCGCGGTAGAGGTTCACCCCGGCCAGCTCGGCGACATACTCGGAACGCGGGCGCTCGAGCACGTCCTGCGCGCGTCCCACTTGCACCACCCGGCCGTGCTCCATGATCAAGATGCGATCGGCGAGCGTGAGCGCGTCGATCGGATCGTGTGTGACGAGGATGCGCGCGCCCGGAAACCGGGCGAGGACGTCGCGCAGCTGGTGGCGGGTCTCGACGCGGACCTGCACGTCGAGCGCGGCGAGCGGCTCGTCGAGGAGCAGCAACGCGGGCTCGATGGCGAGCGCCCGCGCGAGCGCGACGCGTTGCGCCTGCCCGCCCGAGAGCTCGCGCGGTCGTGATGACGCCTTGTCGTGCATGCCGACCTCGGTGAGCAGGGCGTGCGCGCGAGCGCGGGCCGCGGACCGTCCCGCACCGCGGGCGCGCAAGCCGAAGGCAACGTTGTCGAGTGCGCTGAGGTGCGCGAACAGGAGGTAGTCCTGGAACACGACGCCCACCGAACGCTGCTCGGGCGGGACGAACCGCGCCGTCGCCGGATCGTCGACGACCGTGGCGTCGATCGCGATGCGGCCGCCGTCGACGGGCCGCAACCCCGACAGGGCGTGCAGCAGGGTGGTCTTGCCGGCGCCGTTCGGTCCGAGCACTGCGAGGAGCTCGCCGTCGTCGACGTGGAGCTCGACGTCGAGCGTGAAGTCCTCTAGCGCGACCTGCACGATCGCGTCGAGGCTCACAGGGCGGTGAGCCAGCGATCGCGGAGCGCGACGAGCACCGCGAGCGATACCGCCACCAGCACCAGGCTCAGGATGATCGCCGCGTCCGAGTTCGCGCCCTCGAGCGTCACATACACGAACAGGGGAAGCGTCTGCGTCTTGCCCGGCGCGTTGCCGGCGAACGTGATCGTCGCGCCGAACTCTCCGAGCGCCCGCGCCCAGCAGAGCAGGGCCCCCGCGACGAGCGACGGCCGGATCATCGGCAGCGTGACGCGGCGGAACACGCTCAGGCGAGACGCCCCCAGCGTGCGCGCCGCGTCCTCGAAGCGGCGATCGGTCGACCGGAACGCGGCCTCGACGGTCAGGACGAGGAATGGCATCGCGACGAACGTCTCGGCGAGCACCGCGCCGCCGAAATGGAACGGCAGGTGCACGCCGACGTGGTCGAGGTACTGGCCGACGAGGCCGTGGCGTCCCAGCGCGAGCAGCAGC
>DATMUX010000143.1:0-8761 GCA_035563695.1 Acidimicrobiia bacterium | reverse complement strand
GGCGTTCGAGCGGCGGGCGCTCGGCGCGGGCTGCGACGCGGACCGGCAGCGGCGGGACGAAGGCGGGCACGGGCGAGCCCGGGTCGGCTGCGACGCCGGGCTCCTCGAACGCTCCATCGAGCGCACGATCGAGCGCATCGTCGAACGCCCGGTCGGGATCCACGGGCGGCGGCGGCGCGAGCTCGGCGGCGGTCTGCAATGCGGTCAGCGTGGCGCGCACCGCAATCAGCTCCTCGCCCACCGTGGCGGCGTGGGCGCGGAGGTGTTCGTCGTGGTCGCGGACGCGCGCGAGCTCGTCCTGCAAGTCCGTCACCTGCGCGTCCAGCTCGTCCCGCTCGGCCTCGAGCGCCTGCCGCGCCGACTCCGCGGCGGCGTGAGCCTTCGACGCGTCGACGGCCTCGCGGCGCAAGCGGCCCTGCAGCCGTTCCGCATCGCGGACGCGCGCCTCGGCCTCGGCGACACGCGTCTCCATCTCCGCTTCGAGCTCGCCGAGACGCGCGCTCGCGACGTCGACCGCGAGCTCGCCGTCGAGTCGTGCCTGCTCCGCGTCACCGAAGCGCTCCTCGATCTGCACGAGCGCCGACCGCGCCGATTCGCGATCGGCAAGCGCGCTCTGGGCCGCGTCCTCGGCCGCGTCGATCCGCGCGGCGAGATCGGCGACGCGCACGTTCAGGCGGGCGATCTGCGCGTCCTTGTCCTCGATCTCGGCACTCATGCGGCCGAGCGGACCGTCGCCCGCGTTGAGGTCGGCGAGCTTCGCCGCGAGGCGATCGCGATCCGATTGCACGTCGGCGAGCTGTTGCTCGGTCGTGGCGAGACGGATGAGCTCGTCCTCGGCCCGGCGGCGCGCGTTCTCGGTCGCCGCCTCCAACCCCCGCTCGGCCAACCGGCGTGCGGCCTCGGCCCGTTCGACCTCGGCGCGCAACGCGGCGCGGGCCTGCTGCTCCTCGCGCAGCCGGCTCGCGTACTCGTCGAGCAGGCCGTCGTGGTCGGAGAGCGCGCCCCGGACCTGGTCGAGCTCGTGCACGACCTGCGCGTGTTGTTCGTGGAACCGCTTGATCTCGTCGGCCACTCGCTCGCGTGCTGCGCGCTCGGCCTTCGACTGCTCGCTCGCGACCCGCTGTGACTCGCTCTCCCGCAGCCGGTCGAGCTCGCGCCGCAGCGCGCCGGCTTCCTGCTGCGCCCTCGACCGGGCAAACGCCTCCTCGGAGAGCCGCTGGTGTTCCTCCAAGAGCAGCCGGCGAGCTTCCTCGGCCGACCGCAGGTTGCGACGCGCCGCGTTCTCGAGCTCCGCCAATCGCTGGCGGGCCTCGCGCCGGCTGACCTCGCCCGCCGGGGGGACCGGAACAGGATCGACCGTCAGGACCGGCGCGGGCGCCGGCGGCATCTGCGCCCGTTCCCGCTCGGCGACGAAGTCGTCGAGCAGCAAGCGCGCCCCCTCGGCGCGCTGCGGAGTCGCGACGACGTCGTCCGACCACCGATCGGGATCCGACCCATACATGCCAACTGTTATTTCGGCCACACTTCGCGATCTCTTGACTACGAAGAGCGCGAAACCCGACCGGACTGTGGTAGGGGTCAGCCGCGGAGGTCGGCGACCACCTTGGCACCGCCGGCGCGCGCCGCGGAGAGCGACGCCCGGGCCGCGAGCAGGTCGGCGTGCGCCGCCTGCAGCGCCTGGGTCTGGGCGGTCATGTCCGCGGCCGGGAGCAGCCCGGGCACGGCCGCGATCGACGGGCCCGCGGTCGGCGGCGTCCCGAGCTTGGCGTCGGCCGCCGCCAGCGCCTGGTTCATCGCGGCGAGATCGGCCTGTGCGGTGGTGTTCGATCCGACGTACCCGGCGAGCTTCGCCGCGACCTGTCCGAGCCGGGCCCGGGCCTCCGCCAGGTGGTCGGCAGCCTGGATCGCGTGCGTCTGGGGCACTCGCAGCCAGTACACGCGGTAGTCGACGAACAGCTTGGTCGCGTCGGTGCGCAGCGCGGCGAGGGTCGGATAGCACGTCGATTGGATCTGCTGATCGAGCGTGCTGATGCCCGAGCTCGCCTGCTGCAACGCCGTGATCTGGCCGCCGTTCATCCCGTACGGGTCCTTGCGAGCCTGCAGGTTGGCGACGAGCGAGGCCAGCGTGGCCTCGCGCCGGGTGGCCTCGGTGTGCACCCTGGGCTTGACGGTGTCGCCCTTGCAGGCGGCACCCGCGGCGCCGGCCGGCGCGGCGGCGAGCGCCGGAACCAACGCGGCCGCCGCGACCGAGATCGCCGCGACGAGGCGGGTCATCGTGGTGTTCACGGCAGGCTCCCTTCCTGGGCCTTGGCCTGATTCACATCGGCGCCGGAGATCGCGTTCGCGGTGTCGTTCAGCGAGGCTCCTGCGTCGTTCAACTGCTGATCGAGGGCTGCGAGCTGGGCGCTCGACGCCTTGCCCGCGCTCCGGGCAACGGTCGTGGCGGTCCCGGCCGCGCTCCCCGACGGGGCGGTCGCCGCGGGGCTATTGGTGATCGGCGTCGCCTTCGACGCCGATCCGCTGCTGCAGCCGGCGGCGAGAGAGGCGACGACCGCGCAGACGGCGGCGCCCACCGCGGCCCGGCGCCGGGTTCGCATGGGGTGCATGGTGCTCATGCGCTCATGGTCGGAGCGGATTGTGAAGGGTTGAGGGGGCTCCGTGTAAAGAGCTCTTCAAGCCTGGCGGCGGTCGCGGGCGAGGGCCTCCTGGGCGATCGACGCCACGTGGCGGCCGGCCCGGTCGAAGATCCGGGCGGTGCCGAGGCCCCGGGCGTCGGCTACACCGGCACCCCGCAATTCGAACAGCAGCCAGTCGTCGGCGCGCAGGGGGCGGTGGAACCAGATCGCGTGGTCGAGGCTCGCGGTGAACACGTGCTCCCAGGCCGGAACGAGCGGGTGCGCGCCCAGGGCCGCGCCGAGCGGGAACTCGTCGGAGAGGTACGCGAACGCGCAGGCCTGCAGCGCGGGATCGTCGGCGAGGCGTTCTCGCACCTTGATCCACGCCAGCTCCGAGGGCTCGGGATCGAGGCGACGCTCGATGCTGCGCCGCGCGAACAACAGGTCGGTCGGTTCGTCGGGTACCGCGTCGGGATCCGGAACTGCCGCGGGGGTGACGACGGCGTCGACGTCGGGACCCGCTTCGGGCGCGTGGAAGCTCGCAATCAGGTTCAAGATCGCGCCTACGGCCTGGTATGCGACGACCTGGCGGGTCGCGAACGAGCGGCTGTCGCGCACCCGGTCGACCTCGTACAGCACGGGCTGGTGCTCGTCGCCGGCGCGCACGAAGTACGCGTGCAGTGATTGGGGCAAGTGCGGCGGCGCGACCGTGAGGCATGCGGCCCGCAATGCCTGCGCGACGACCTGCCCGCCGTAGATGCGCCCCCATCCGAGCACCGGCCCCGCGCCGAGGAACGCGTCGGGCTTGACCTTCTCGAGCGCGAGCAACGACGCGAGGTCGGTGACGGGATGGATCGAGACCACGACGTCAGACTCGCGCCCGCCCGCCGCCGGGAGCGAGCCCGGCCGTCGAGCCCGCGTTCGTCGAAGCCGCCGCGTGATCGATCAGTCCGGGCGGTCACCCCAGTTCCACACGCGCAGCGCCCGCACCTCGTGCTCGTGTCCGACGACGTTCAGCGTGGCCGGGTCGAGCGCGAACCGGGCGCCGGCGCGGCCGTCGAACCCGAGCGCGATCGCGGTCAACACGCGCAGCGCGTGACCGTGGCCGAAGCACAACACGTCGCCGGTTGCCGCGTCCGCGCGCGCCAGCACGCGCCGGGCGCGTCGGGCGACGTCGGCGATCGTCTCGCCGCCGGGGACCGGGCCGCGCCAGATCGTCCACCCGGTGAACTCGCCGCCGCGGCCGCGGATCTCGTCCGAGGTGGCTCCTTCGAGATCGCCGTAGTCCCATTCCTGCAGGTCGTCGTCGACCTCCGCCGCCGGGAATCCCGCGAGCGCGGCGGTGTCGCGCGCCCGCTGCCGCGGACTCGTCAGCACGAGCGCGAACGGGCGGCCGGCGAGCTGCGGCGCGAGCGCGGCGGCGGCCGCGCGTCCGCCGGCCGTCAGCGCGATGTCGGTGCGGCTGGTGTGCCGTCCGGCCGCGCTCCATTCCGTCTCCGCGTGGCGCACCAACCAGAGTTGCCCCACCGCTACGAGAATTCCGCGGCCGCGGCGCGCACCTCGTCGCGAAAATCGGGGTGCGCGATCTCGGCGAGGGCTGCCGCTCGCTCGCGCATGGTGCGGCCCCGTAACTCGGCGACGCCGTACTCGGTGATGACGACGTCGGTCTGGTGCCGGGGCGTGGTCACCGTCGTCTTGTCGGGCAACGTCGGCATGATCCGCGACACGGTGAGCCCGTCCATCGTCGCGGTCGACGGGAGGCAGATCAGCGAGCGATCCTCGAGCTCGATGCCGGACTGCGCGACGAAGTCCTCGTGCCCGCCGATCCCCGAGAATTGCCGGTCGTGCACGCGATCGGCGACGACCTGGCCGTAGAGATCGACGCCCAGCGCGCCGTTGATCGACACGACGTGATGGTTGCGGGCGATCGTGTGCGGCGCGTTCACGACCTCGACGGGCACGAAGCGAACGTCGGCGTTGCCGTCGAGCCAGGCGTAGAGCTCCGGCGTGCCCAGCGCGAACGTCGCGACGGAGAATCCGCGGAACTCGCCCTTCCGCGCGTTCGTCACCTTGCCGGACTCGTGCAAGCGCATGAGACCCGTCGTGAACATCTCGGAGTGCACGCCGTAGTCGCCGCCGGGTTGCTCGGCCAGCAACGCGACCACGGTCGACGGTATGCCGCCGATGCCGGTCTGCAGCGTCGAACCGTCGGTGATGAAATCGCGCGCGTACTGTGCGATCCCGCGCTCGACGTCGGTAGGAGGCGGATCGTCGAGGACGAACGGTGGCGTGTCACTGTGCACGATGACGTCGACCTCGTCGACGTGCAGCGCGTGCGTGAACTCCGGCGGGATGCCCAGTGTGCGCGGGTACTGCGCGTTGGCCTCGACGATGAGCACGCGGTCGGGGTCGGCGCCGGCCCGGTGCAGCTCGCGCACGGTCGCGCCCGCGTGCAGCGACAGGCTCATGTAACCGTGCTCGTCGGGAGGGGTCGCGACCGTGGTCATGATCCGGGGCGCGAACCGTTCCGCGAGCATGACGAAGCGCCGGAAGTCGGCCGGGACGAACTCGATGTTGGCGCCCATCCCGGCCAGCACACGCTCGGCCGGACCGAAGAACCCGCTGATGTACCGCACCCCGGGCTTCGTGAACACCATGTAGAGGTCGAGCAGCAGGCCGCCGAACACCTCGAGCTGCTCCCAGTCATCGCGTTCGCCCATCGCGTGGAGCACCGCGCCGGCCGCGCCCGGACCGAGCGGGATCGCGAGCGTGTCGGCGGGCCGGACGAGTGCCGCCGCCTCCGCGGCGGTGCATTCGCGCGCCATCGCGTTCAGCCTCCGGGGGCGATGACGTTGTTGACGGTACGGCTCGCGGTGTTCACGCGTTCGAGCACGGCCGCGAGGACGCCGAGCGCCTTCGCGGTCGACTCGAGGTTCTGGCGCATCGCGCGCGCCTGCAGCTCGCCCACTTCGGCGACGGCCGTCACCTGCTCGATCGGCACGCGAATGATCCGATCGAGCTCGCGCGCGCCCGGCACCTTGCGCACCGCGTCGAACGCGGAGTTCGCGAGCGACGTCGCGTGGCCGACCACCTCGTTGAACATCGTCGTCTCGCGATCCGCGGTGTGCAGCAGCGCCACGATGTCGCGCTGCGCCTGGTTCGCGATCCCGATCGCGTCGCGCACCAACCCGGAGACGTTCGGGTCCTCGGCCGCCTTGACCAGCGCGCGCATCTGCCGCAGCGAATCGCGCACGACCTCCTGCTCGTCGACGTACCGCCCGCTGCGCACCTGCGCGTGCACGAAGTCTTCGAGCTGGGGTGGCAGGGAGACTTCCACGCCCGTTCCTCAGATCGTGAGCACGGTCCGGAGGCCCCGGCCCGCGGTCATGTCGGCGAAGGCGTCGTTGATCTCGGCGAGCGGCCGGCGCGCCGTGATCATGCCTTCGAGGTCGATACGGCCGGCGCGCCACAGGGCGAGCAGCCGCGGGATGTCGCGCGCGCCGTTGCAGCTGCCCAGCAGGCTCCCCATGATCTTGCGTTCGGACATCGTGATCAGCACGGGCGGCGCCAGCGTGACCGACTGATCGATCCCGCCCGCGCCGACGAGGACCGTGGTGCCGCCGTTGCGCGTCGCCCACACGCAGGTCTCGATCACCGGGCCCGCGCCGACCGCGTCGAATGCGTAATCGACGCCGATGCCGCCGGTGAGCTGCTGCACCGCGCCGATCACGTCGTCGGCGGCCGGGTCGACCACGTCGGTCGCGCCGAAGCGCCGGGCGTTGTCGCGCCGTTCCGCGACGGGGTCGGAGACGATGATGCGCGTGGCCCCCGCGACGCGCGCGCCCTGGACGATCGAGATGCCGATGCCGCCCGCGCCCGCGACGAGCACGGTCGCGCCCTCCGGGACGCGCGCGGTGTTCAGCACGGCGCCGACGCCCGTCTGCGCCGCGCAGCCGATGACGCAGGCGATCTCGAGCGGTGTGTCGGGCTCGACCTTGATCGCGCCGGTCTCGGTCGTGATCGCGTATTCGGCGAAGCCGCCGAGCCCGACGCCCCGCAACACCGGGTTGCCGTGGCGCGACAGCGGCGTGCGCCCGTCGAGGAAGGTGCCCGTCGAGATCGACGCGGTGTTGACGCAGCAGCCGTACTCGCCGCGTGCGCACCAGTAGCAGCGATTGCAGACGGGCACGGCCGTCAGCACGACCTTGTCGCCCGGCGCGAGCGCCGCCACCCCGGCGCCGACCGCCTCGACGACGCCCGCGGCCTCGTGGCCGAGCACCGTCGGCGCGACGACCGGGAAGGTCCCGTTCGCGAGCGACAGGTCGGAGTGGCACACGCCGCAGTGGGACACGCGCACGAGCACCTCACCGGCGCGGGGCGCGTCGATGTCGATGTCGTCGACGACGGCCAGCGGCTTCTCGGATGCCTCCAGCAGGGCGGCGCGCATGCCGGAACCGTAGTGCCGGCCGCTATGAATTGCCCATGTTCGTGTTCTTCTCGAACCGGCTCGGCTGCGCCGGATCGCTGTTCGTGAGCGTCGCGCTGACCGTCTTGCTCATCGTGGTGCTGCGTTCGTGCGCGTAAGCGGCACCGTTGGGTAGCGTCCGCAGGCCATGAGCCCGAGCACCGCACTCGACATCGTCGACATCTGGGTCAACCTCGTCACCGAGCAATCCTCCCGGCAGTTCACGACGCAGGAGGGCTACGAGAACATCCCCGGCTACCTCGGGAGCAACACGGGCCCGGTCGGCGTCGACTCGCTGCTCGCGCTGATGGACTCGCTGGGCGTCGCGACCGGCATCTTCACCGGCGGGCTCGACCGCAACACCGACACGCTGCTCGAGATCTGCGATGCACACCCGGGCCGCTTCCTCGTCGCCGGCGGGGTCGGCGATCCGTCGCGGCCGGGTCGCCAAGTGAAGCGGCTGCGCGAGCTCGCCCAACATCCTCGCTTCGCCCTGATGCGCGTGATGCCGCTGGCGTCACAGGTGCCGACGAACGACGCGCGTCACTACCCGCTGTACCAGGTATGCGAGGAGCTGGGCGTGCCGGTCGCGATCAACGCCGGCATCCCCGGACCGCGCGTCCGTTCGCGCGTGCAACATCCCGAGCTGCTCGAAGACGTGCTCATCGACTTCCCCGACCTCGCGGTGATCGTCGCGCACATGGGGCATCCCTATGAAGAGCTGCTCATGAACTACATGCGCAAGTGGCCGAACCTGTATCTGTCGTGTACGGCGTACGCGCCGCAGTACATGGACGCGAACCTGGTCGCGTTCATGAACACCAGGACATACCGCGGTCGCGTGCTGTGGGGCAGCGACGAGCCGTGGTTCCCGATGGCGCGCTCGCTGGCCGAGGCGCGGGCCCTGCCCCTCGACGACGAGGCCATGGCGTTGTTCCTCGGCGGCACCGCGCGGCGCCTGCTCGACCGCACCGCCCGCTGACGCGGGTCAGGAGGTCTGCGCGTCGGCGAACGCTGCGAAGGACGCGACGAGCGCGCGCCACCCGCCGCCGGAGTCGAGCGCCGTGCGCGTCCGATCGGCGGCATCGCCGTACCTGTCCAGGTCGCGATGCTCGAGCTCGACGCGCGTCGTCGACGCGTCGACCTCCACGAACCGCACCTCGACCTCGGTCTGGAAGCTCGGGTCGTACGTGAAGTCGGCGGTGAGCTGCCACGCGAGCACCAACCGTTCGGGCGGCTCCCACACGAGCACCCGGCCCCAGTCGCACTCCGCACCCGATGCCGACCGCTCGAACCAGCGCCCGTCGACGCGCGGCTCGATCACCACGTCGACGAACGGCTCGGGCGCGATGTGATGGCCGGCCAGCCACCACGACCCGATCCGGCGGGTGAACACGTCGAACGCGCGTGCCCGCGGCGCCTTGACGGTCACGGAGTTGCGCACGGGTGCGGTCACGGACTGTGTCATGGTGTGGTCTCCTCCACGTTGTCGCGTTCCACCGCGTCCTTGAACGCGAGCAACGCCTGTTCCCAGAACCGGTCGAAGTACGTGCGGATCGCGGCGACCCCGTGCGGATCGAGCTGGTACATGCGCCGGGTGCCGACGGCCCGATCGGTGACGAGCCCCGCGTCCTTCAGCACCCGCAGGTGCTGCGACACGGCGGGCCGGCTCACCGGCAGG
>DATMUX010000142.1:0-4190 GCA_035563695.1 Acidimicrobiia bacterium | reverse complement strand
TGCCCGGCCGCCGCAACCGGATCGGCGCCGCTCTCGCGGAGTGGGGGATTGCCTTCGCCCGTCTGGTGCGCCGTCTGCCCGGCGAACGCGGCAATGACGGGGTCGATGGCCGGTTGTCGCGCGTAGGGACCGACCGAGCCGTATGACGCGGCGTAGTGGTAGACGAGCGCGGGATTGACTGCGCGCAGCGTCTGCTCGTCGATTCCCAACGACTCGGGCACCTCGCCGCGGAAGCTGTGCACGAACAGGTCGGCGTCGGCGACGAGACGACGAACGATCTCCTTCCCGCGCTCATCCTTCAGATTCAACGCGATCGACTGCTTACCCTGCATTGCGCGGACCATGTTGTTGTGACCGAGTGCGGCGACCGGGTCACCGCCGCCGCGGCCGAGCAATCGGTACGGATCGCCCTTGACGGGTTCGATCTTGATGACTCTCGCGCCGAGCTCGGCCAGGAGTGCGGTCGCGAACGGCGTCGCGTAGTAGTAGCCGGCCTCCACGATCGTGACACCGTCGAGCGGCCGCGCGAGACGGGATCGGGCCGGCGGCGGCAGGGAGACGGGCTCGACGTTCGCGGCGCGGATCTCGTCGCTGTGCGCGCCGGGCTCGGGCGCGGGACGCGGCACCTCGGCCGGCGCGCGCCCGATCTTGGCGAGCGGCCCGATCTGGAGCATGGGACCGACCCGCGGGTCGTCGAACTCGACGACATGCCCCGCCGCGATCGACTGCCGGTGCCGGAGCGCGTCCTGCGTCGTCTGGATCACGTCCGCGCAGACGTTTCCGTTCTGCAAGTAACAGTCGATCCATTCCGTCGAGGTCTTCTCCTTCATCCGCGCCTTCAGGCGCTGCACCAACTCGACCTTGGCGTCGTCATCCGGGAAGTTCCACGGTGCACCCTTGAACCGCTCGTCTTCCCAGATCCACTCGAATCCGATGGCGTCGATCCACGCGGGGAAGAAGTGGGGCTCCGACAGGGAGTGCATGATCCAGCGCCGGTCCTTGCACTCGACGAGCATGCCGACGAGGGTGACCTCCCTCGGATCGCGGTGGTGCGCCAACGGGTTGATGGCGTCGGGGACCGATTCGGTCGACGCCGCGCGATCGAGCGGCAGTTGCTCGCCGTCGCGCAGCAGCCACCGCACCTGCGGGTTCTGGCGGCACGTGATCGCCATGAGCATGTTCGTTTCGACGAGTTGTCCGCGACCCGTCAGGTCGCGTGCGCGCAGTGCGGCGAGGACACCTTGCACGGCCAGCATGCCCGTGAAGTAGGAGCCATCGGGACACGAGCGGTAGATGGGTCGCTTGCCGTCCTGCTCCCAGCCGGGCTGGTCGCGGAAGATGCCGGCCTTCGCCATCACGAGCGCATCGTCGGCCGGCGCGTCGGCGAGCGGTCCGGAGCGACCGAAGCCGGTGATCGAGAACACGACCAGTGCAGGGTTGAGGCGCGAGAGATCGCGGTACCCCAGGCCGAGCTCGCCCGCGCGGCTCGGGCCGGCGTCTTCGACGACGACATCGACTCCGGGAACGAGTCGGTGCATCTCGGCGCGTCCCGCCGCCGACTGCAGGTCGAGGGTGATGCTCTTCTTGCCTCGTTGGAGGAGCAGGTATGCCGGTGTCTCGGCCATCGGATCGGCGCCCGGCGGCTCGACGCGGATCACCTCGGCGCCGAAGTCGGCGAGCACCATCGTCGTCAGCGAACCCGCGGCGCCCCGGCTGCAGTCGAGAACTCGAATTCCCGTGCAGGCACCGGGCATACGCACCTCTCTCACGCCGAGGCGTCCGGTCGATGTGGCAGTCCTCTGACACTAGTCTCGACATCATGCTCGAGCCCGGTGGCGACCTCGAGGACTTGCGGTGCGGTGTTCGCGACTGGTGCGCCGCACACGTCCCCGTGGATTGGCGAGACCGCCAGCGCGGCGTGAGCCATGAGCGACTGGTCGAGTTCATGCGGTGGTGGGGTGGGTGTCTGCGCGAGGCGGGCCTGCTCGCGCCGCACTGGCCGAGAGAGTGGGGCGGCGGCTTCACCATACGTGAGCAGATCGTCATCGCCGAGGAGCTGGCTCGCGGTGATGCCCCGCGCAACGGGCTCTACCACGTCGGGATCTTCAACGTCGCGCCGACGCTCGTCCATAGCGCGACCGCCGAGCAGCGCGCGCGGTTCCTGCCCGGCATCTGGAACGGCGAGGTCTGGTGCCAGGGCTATTCGGAACCCAACGCCGGCTCCGATCTCGCGAGTCTTCAGACGCGTGCCGAACGCGACGGCGAGCACTACGTGGTCAATGGGCAGAAGGTCTGGACGAGCTGGGCCAAGGAGGCCGACTGGTGCATGCTGCTCGCGCGCACCGATGTCAGCGCGCCGAAGCACAAGGGCATCAGCTGCTTGATCGTCGACATGCGCACGCCGGGAATCGAGGTGCGGCCGATCAAGCAGGCGTGGGGTCCGGCGGACTTCAACGAAGTGTTCTTCGACGACGTCGTCGTGCCGGCCGAAGGTCTGATCGGCGCGGAGAACAACGGATGGGCGGTCGCCCAGGGAACGCTCGCGGCGGAGCGCGCCGTGGCCATCATCGACATGACCGAGCGCCTGCGGTGCAACGGCATCGAGGCGGCCGCCGCCGAGGCCGTTGCCTGGCGGCTCGAGAACGGCCAACCGGCGCTCGACGACGACGTGGTGCGCGAGACGCTGGCCGAACGCTACGCGGAGGTCCGCGTGCTGCGTCACATGCTCGACGGGATGATCGACGACATCCTGCGCGGCGCCGACGTGGGCGGCACCTCGTCGATCATCAAAGTGTTCTACACCGAGCTGCTCTACAAGCTGACGAAATACGTCACCGATCTGCAAGGCGTAGCCGGACAGCTCGACGCGCCGGTGCTGGCGTGCGCGGGGTGGGAGACCGCGTTCTGGATGAACGACTACATCCATTCGTTCGGTTGGATCATCGGGGGCGGGACGAACGACATCCAACGCAACGTCATCGGCGATCGCATGCTCGGTCTGCCGCGGTAGGAGAGCGTCGATGCCACTCACTCTCGAGGAGCGCGGTGAGCTGCGATCCGCGGCGCGGAGCCTGCTCGGGCGCGACTCCTCGACCGAACGCGTGCGCGCCGCGATTGCACGTACGGCCGGCTTCGACCGCGCGCTGTGGGACCAGATGGTCGAGCTGGGCTGGACGACGATTCACGTTCCCGGCGTGCGCGGTGGCAGCGGCTGTGGCTACGCCGACCTCGGCGTGGTGCTGCACGAACTGGGCCGGAACATCACGCCCTCGCCGTTCCTCGCGAGTGCGGTGCTCGCCACCGGCGCATTGTTGCTCGCCGACAACGACAGGGTCGCGGCACCGGCGCTCGCCGCGGTGACGGCGGGGGAGGCGCTGGGCGCGGTAGCCCTTGCGAGTACCGGCGGTTCGTACGACCGCGCGTGCCTGACGACGAGTTGGGAGGGCACCGCGGTTTCCATGCGGTTGCAGGGATCCTCGGGCTTCGTGCTCGACGCCGACGTCGCCACGGTTCTCGTCGTCGCGGCGCGCGCCCGCGACGGGACCGTCGCCGTGCTCGCGGTGGAGGCGGCCGATCCGCGCGTTCGGATCGAACGCGTCGCCACTGTCGACGAGACGCGACGGCTGTTCACGGTGTCCTTCGACGACGTCGTGGTCGGCGGCGACGCGCTGCTGTGCGAACCGGGTGCCCCCGCGGAAGAGCTCTTCGAGCGCGTGCTCGCGATCGGCGTCATCGCGACCGCGTGCGACGCAGCCGGCGTAGCCGAGCGAATGCTCGAGTCGGCCGCCGAGTACGCGAAGGTGCGGACCCAGTTCGGCAAGCCCATCGGTTCGTTCCAGGCCGTGAAGCACCGCTGCGCCGACATCACGATCGCGGTCGAGGCGGCCCGCGCCGCGACGCGTGCCGCAACCGAGACCCTCGACGGTGATCTCGCGGAATGGTCGACGACCGCGGCTGTCACGTCGTCGTATGTCGGTCCCGCGTGTGCAGAAGCGTGCGCGCAAGGCCTGCTCGTTCACGGCGGGATCGGCTTCACGTGGGAGCACGACTCGCATCTCTACCTGAAGCGCGCCAAGCTCGACGAAGTTCTCTTCGGTACGCCGTCATGGCACCGGCGCCGCCTCGCCGACGCAGTGTTCCCGGGCCGCGCGGCATCGTGAGGCGAGCGTGACCGACTCGGAGGAGGACCG
>DATMUX010000141.1:0-6563 GCA_035563695.1 Acidimicrobiia bacterium | reverse complement strand
CGGGTCGCGGCCGCGACGCTCACCTGCTGGCCGAGCACGGCGCGCACCGCGACCTCGAACGGGTCGACGGCCCCGGGGACGCGCAGGCCCCGGGTGCGGCGCACGAGCGGGCGCAACATCCGGTCGCGGGCGAGCACCGCGTCGATGACCGCGGGATCCGCATCGAGGTCGAACAGCCGCCGTACCGCGGCGACGAGGTGGACGAGCCCGTCGAGTTCGGGCAGGTGCGCGCGCAGCCGCAATGCCTCGTCGGCCGGCGTGTCCCAGACCTCGATGACGCCCGGCTCGCCGCCGAGCTCGACGAGGCGCCGGTAGACGCCGTGCTCGACGTCGACCGACTCGACGCCCGGTATCGCGCGCGGCGCGAGGAACGTCAGCATCGTCGACCACGCGAGCGGCGCGCGGTACGGCACGCGCAGCTCGAGCCCGCCGTCGGCGACGAGCCGGTCGGGGATGCGGCGGCGGGCGCGCAACTCCGACGGTGTGAACGCGAACACGTCCTTGATCACCCGATTCATCTGCCGCACGCTGTTGAATCCGGCGGCCGCCGCGACGTGCGTCACCGGCAGGTCGGTCTCGTCGAGCATGCGGCGCGCGAAGTGCGCACGATTCGACCGGGCGACCTGCGCGGGTGTCGCGCCGATGTGCTCGTCGAACAACCGGCGGAGGTGGCGTGCGCTCACACCGAGGCGCGCGGCGAGGTCGTCCTCGGTCGCGCCGTCGAGCGCGCCGCTGCTGATGGCGCGCAACGCACGGCACACGAGCTCGGGCGCGTCGATCCACCCGGCCGCGGGTTCGCGGTCCGGGCGGCAGCGCAGGCACGGCCGGAAGCCGTCGGCCTCGGCCGCGGCCGCGTAGGCGTACGGCCGCATGTTGCGCCGCAGCGGCGCACCCGGGCAGCCCACGGCGCGGCAGTAGATGCCCGTCGTGACGACCGCGGTGAACGCCTCCATGCCTACGTTCTAGGGGATGGCGACCGGACGAATCCGGACATGGGTACACGGTGTCCGGATCCGTCCGGTCCGCGCGGCGTAGAACAGCGTCATGAGCATGGATACTGCAGTCGTCTCGTTCCCCCTCGGCTCGTTCCGCGCGATCGTCGACGACGGCGTCGTGCGGGCCGCGTCGTTCGATCCCGCACCCCAGCCGGAACGGCACGACCGCTTCGGTGTGCACGAGGTCGTGGCCGCATACTTCGCCGGCGATGTCGACGCGCTCGACGGGCTGACGGTGCGCGCCGACGGCACCGACTTCCAGCGCGCCGTGTGGCAGCAGCTGCGCGGCATCCCGGCCGGCACGACGATCTCGTACGGCGAGCTCGCCCGGCGCGTCGGCAACCCCAACGCGTCGCGCGCGGTCGGTATGGCGAACGCGTCGAACCCGATCACGCTGATCGTTCCGTGCCACCGCGTCGTGCGCACGGGTGGCCGGCTCGGCGGCTACGCGTACGGTCTCGAGCACAAGGCCTGGCTCCTCGACCACGAGGCCGGCGCGCGCTGGAACCGCGACTACTCCATGGGGACCCGCGGCGAGATCTTGGCGCCCACGCGGTCGAAGATCTCGTCGAGCGTCTGACCGGTGATCGTGAGGCCGTGGTTGCGGAGCCCGACCACGGCGCGCGCCGGATCGGGCGCGCGCCGCACGAGCTCGGCCACCGCGCTCGCGAGGTCGACGGTGCCGCACGGGTAGTTGACCTCTGTCGAGCTGGTGCCGTCGATCCAGCCGTGCACGTGCAGGATCGCTCCGACCTCGGGGTGTTCGCGGTAGATCATCCAGTGCTCGATCGCATCGACCGAGACGCGACGCGGCTTCACTCCCGCCGGCACGCTCAGCACCATGCGGTCGTGGGCCGCGTCGTAGCCGCGTACCAGCAGAATGTGCTCGCCGATCAGGCGCAGATCGGACTTGTCGACGCCGCTCGCGCTCATCCAGTACACGGGGTCGTCCGGGTCGGGTACGCCCGCGAGGTCGCCGCCGCGATAGCGGGCGCTCACGTTGCCGTACGACAGGCCGCCGATCCCGAACAGCAGGTCGATGTGGCGGCGGTCGCGCGGACCGAGGATCTCGTGCAGCGGGAACGGTGCGGGGATGAGATCGAGCGCGTCGAGCTCGCGTCCGGCGCGCAGCATCTGCGCGGTCTGCGCGTCGCCCTCGCGGAGGTGCTCGGGAAGGTCGGGCACGAACTCGTTCGTGATGACGAGCCGGGACGAGGCCAGCGGATCGAGCCGCTCGAAGGCGCGCACCACGAGCTCGTCGTCGGGCAGCCCCGGTCCGACGCCGTACGTGCCCTGCTCCAGCGTGACGAAGCGAACCGCCAACCCGTCGGGGGTGTCGCGCACAAGGATGCAGAGGTTCGCGAGCGCGCGCACGAGAATCGGATATCCGACCCGGAGCACGTCGTCGCGATCGTCGGGGATGTCGTCGAGCTCCGCGACCGCGATGACGAACGTCGGCGCGGCCTTGCGGCGGTACGGGCGCGGCGCCGCGCCGTCGACGGTGTGGAGCACCACGTTCGTGTCGCGTCCGGGTGCCGGGCACGGCACGTAGCCGTCGTCGCACATGACGCGCATCAGGCCGGCGGTGAAGCGATCGAGCGCCGGTGACGAGCTGAGGTCGCTGCGGGCAAGGGTGCGATCTCTCATGGAGACTGCGTACCACTGGTCCGTGCGCGCGACAAGGAACCTCGCGTGAACCGGGCCGGTCGGCCGCCCGTACTCACGGTGTGCGACGACGCGCGCCGGTGATCCTCCTTGCCCTGGCCGTGGGGGTCGTCGCCGTGGCCGGTTGCGGGTCGTCGAAGTCCACCCCGTCGGGACCCGCACCGGCCGGCGGGTCGCCGACCACCGTGCCGGTCACCTCGGGCGGGGGCTACGGAGGCGGGTACTAGCGTCCGCAGGCGTGTCGGCTCGCGCCCGGACCGTCTCGTTCACGTGTCGCGGTCATCCCGGCATCGCGGGCACTCACGACAAGACGCTGGAGCTCACCCGTGATGCGTCCGTGACCAGGCGTGCGACCTGTGTGCTGGGCGTCGCGGGTGACTACGACGACACCGAGCTGCTCGCGCTCCGTGGCGACGCCGAGGTGACCCTGCGCTGCGGCGAGCACCACGACGCGTTCACCGCCGCGGTCACGCCGTTCTTCCTCGGCGGCGAGAGTCTCGTGTTCCGCCGGGGCCCGGCGCTGCGCGGCCGGACGTTCGCGGGCCACGCCGGCACGAGCGCGGCCGGCGTCGACCGAGCGCTCGTGGAAGCGCTCGCCCGTCCCGACGCCGTGCTCGATGTGGAGATCCGGGAGCTCGGCCGCGGCGACCGGTCGGGTGCGCTGTTCGTCGTCGCGCTGCCGATCGGCAACGACGACGACTTGTCACCGCGCGCGCGCCGGGTGCTCGAGGTTGCCGACGTCGTGCTCGCCGAGGACACGCGAGTGTTCCGCGGGCTCGCGCGCCGGGTCGGGCTCACGACCGGCGCGGCCGTGCTGAGCTACCACGATCGGAACGAGGCCGCGCGGGCCGGCGACGCGCTCGGCCGGATCCACAACGGCGCGCGCGTCGCCCTTGTGAGCGACGCGGGCACGCCGCTGTGCAGTGACCCGGGGTACGTCCTCGTCCGGCGCGCCGTCGACGAAGGTCTCGCGGTGAGCCCGGTTCCCGGGCCGTCGGCCATGCTCGCGGTGCTCAGCGCGTCCGGGCTCGCGGTCGATCGCTTCACCTTCGTCGGGTTCCTGCCCCGCCGCTCGGCCGCGCGCCGGGCCGAGCTGAGCCGCCTGGCCGACCGGCGCGAGACGTTCGTCGTGCACGAGGCGCCGCACCGGATCGCCCCGCTGCTCGCCGACCTCGCGGCGGTGTGCCCCGACGCGGAGCTGTGCGTGGGCCGCGAGGTCACCAAGGTGTTCGAGGAGTTCCGGCGGGGGAGTGCGCGCGAGCTCGCGAGCGCGTTCGCGGGTGAGGAGGTGCGCGGCGAGCTCACGATCGTGGTCGCACCGCCCCGAGCCCGCGAGGCCGGGGAAGCGGAGGCCGCGGAAGGCGAAGCCGGCGCACGCGTCGAGGCGGCCGGCGAGGAGCAGATCGACCGCCTGTTGCGCGCGCTGCTGGCCGAGGGCGTCACGACGAAGACCCTCGCGCAGGCACTCGCGCGGCTGCCGGGTACGAGCCGGAAAGCGGCGTACTCGCGCGTGCTCGGTCTCGCTGCTCCCCGATGACGCTCACGCGTGTGGTGGGCAAGGATCGCACGGCGCGCATGCCCGCAGAAGAGCTCGCGGCCCGAAGGACCGCCGCGGCGCGCACGCTCGTCGACGTCGGCACCGGCGATGCGCGCTACGCGTACGTGCGCGCGTCCGAGCGGCCCGACTGGCTGGTGATCGGCATCGACGCGCTCGACGCGCCGATGGGCGAGATCGCATACAGGGCGTCGCGCAAGCCCGCGCGCGGCGGTCTCGACAACCTCGTGCTGCTGCGCGGCGCGATCGAGGCGCTGCCCGAGGAGCTGCGGGGCATCGCCGACGAGGTGACCGTGTTGCTGCCCTGGGGCCGGTTGCTGGAGGGCATCGTGCTCGCGGACGACGACGTGCTGACGGGGCTCGCCGCCCTCGCCCAGCCGGGCGCGCGCTACGAGGTGGTGCTCAACGGCGAGATCTGGGAGGAGTCGCTGCCCGCGCGCTTCGAGCACCTGCCGGTGCCCACGCCCGCCTACATCGCCGCAGTGGTCGCGCCCGGGTGCGCACGGGCCGGCATCACGCTCGGCCCGGCGCGCTACCTCACCGCCGAGGAGGCCAAGTCACTGCCGACGACGTGGGCGCGCAAGCTCGGTCACGGCCGCGCGCACCCGACGTTCGTACGAGTGGACGGCACGCGGAGCGCCGCGAACCGCGATTCCTGACCGCACAGCATCTATCGTCGTCGCGGTCGAGGAGGGACACGATGGTCAACCCCGAAGACGTCCGCGACGCCTTGCTCGAGCGCATCGCGTACCACGCGATCAGTGCCGACGCGAACGAGGTCCTGATGCTCGCCAAGGCATACGACCTGCTCGCCGGGGACGGTGACGACGACGAGGACGACGACGAGGACGACGACGATTAGGCGCCCCTACCGGTACCAGCTGCCACCGCGCGCGGGCCGGGTGTAGCCGAGCGCGCGATACGTCGCGTCGACGAGCGACTGCCCGCGGGCGTCGATCCCGACGGACAGCGCCTGGCGGTTCATCGTGTACCCGAACGACAGGCGCGGGCCCGGGTCGGCGAACCCGAGCGATCCGCCCATGCCCACGTGGCCGAACGCCGTCTCCGACATGATCACGCCGTCCCGGTCGCCCGGAGCGAGGGCGCGGTTGTCGACCGACTTCACGAAGCCCGATGTCCAGCGCGTGGGCACGAGCATCGTCGCGTCGACGGCGGTCGCCGACGCGACGGCGCCCATGATCCCGAGCTCCTCGGCGTCGACGAGCCGTACGCCGTCGGCCGCGCCGCCGACCGCGAGGACTCGATACATGCCGGCCAGAGCCCGCGCGTTGGCGATGCCGCCGAACGCCGGCAGCTCGGCCGCGTGGGCCTCCCGCGTGTCGATGAAGCCGGGCATCAGCGCGGCTCCCGAGTGCATGAGCACCATCGCCGCGATCGAGGTGGGGTCGGTCATCGCGACCCGGTAGAACGAGGGGATCGCCGCGCCGGGCTCGGGGAACGGTGTGGGGATCGTCGGCGCGACGCGCGGCTCGTCGCCCGGCGGGAGTCCGATGGCGAAGTCGAGATCGAGCGGCCGTGCGACCTCGTCACGGAAGAACGTGCCGATCGAGGCACCGGACACGCGGCGCACGACTTCGCCGATCAGGTGCCCGTACGTGAGGGCGTGGTACCCGTGGCGTGTGCCCGGCTGCCACAGCGGTTCCTCGCGCGCGAGGCGATCGGTGATGCCCTCCCAGTCGAGATAGCCGGAGTCGGGGATCGGCTCGCGAAATGCGGCAAGACCCGCCTGGTGCGCGAGCGCCATCCGCACGGTCACGGCGTCCTTGCCGCCCGGCGCGAACTCGGGCCAGTACGTCGCGACGGGCGAGTCGAGATCGACGAGACCGCGCGCCGCGAGCATGTGGGCGCACAGTGCCGTCGCGCCCTTGGTGCACGACCAGACGACGCCGATCGTGTCGCGTTCCCACGCCCGCCCGGCCGCCGGATCGGCCGCACCACCCCACAGGTCGACCACCGTCTCGCCGTCGACCGTCACGCAGACCGACGCGCCGATTTCGTCGCGGGCGGAGAAGTTGCGCTCGAACTCGTCGCGCACCTCGCCGAAGCGGCCGTGGCACTCGCCGTGGATCGTCATGGGCGGCATGTAAGCACCGTGACGCCGGGTGGTCTACTGCCCGCCGCCGGCCAGACTGCCGTCAGAGAAGCGTCGGATACTCGCACCGTCCCGCGACATTCTGGCGACAATGTGACGAGCAGCCGAAACACTCGGCGAACGTTCGCGCAACGTTGCGTTCGTACGTTCACGCCCATGATCACAACATTGCGTGTCCGTATCAGGGACCGGGAGCGCCAGAAGTTCTTCGGTGCATATCTCGGCGGGAAGATGG
>DATMUX010000140.1:0-4466 GCA_035563695.1 Acidimicrobiia bacterium | reverse complement strand
CGTACGGACGATATTCGTCGTGGGGTCGCCGCGATCCGGAACGACGCTGGTTGGTTCGTGGCTGGGCAGCGACCCTCGGACCTACGACATCGGCGAGTACAACGCCTTCTACGCGACCTACCGGTCGATCCCGTCGCAATTGCGCGGTGTGCAGCCACCGTGGTGGGAGTCCCACCTGGATCGGTATCTCGTCGAGCTGCGCGAACATGCCGCGCACTTCATCGAGGATGTCGCCCGGCGGGAAGACTGCGATTCATTCGTAGACTCTTCGCCCCGAAACCTCCTCATCGCCGACGAGCTCGCGATGCGTTTTCCGAACGCGCTCTTCGTGCTGATGTTGCGTCACTACGCCGGAGTTGTGCAGAGCCTGGGTCGTGCCGGCTGGCCGTGGGTGCCCTCGGGGGTCGAGGGCAGGGCTGACGTATGGGCCAATGCGTACTGCGAGATCGACCGTCTTCCGCGTGAGCGCACCCTCGTGATCTCGTACGATTCGCTGTGCGCTTCGCCACGAGCGGCGCTCGCGCGCATAAGGTCCCAGCTCGCCGACGCCGGGATCCGCGTCGATCAACTCGATCAGACGCGCCTGGGCTACTCGCACGCGCATGTCTTGGGTCAACCACGGCCGACACTGCTTGGTGACACGGGCGAGCTGCGCTCGATTCCGAGCGTCGACATGAGCTCCTGGACGCCCGCCATCGACGCTTCAGTTCGGCCGCACGTGGCACTCGTCGACGATCAACTCCGCCGCGAGTACGCCGAATACGTCGAACCAGCGGGTTGGACGACACCATCGTCGCCGGAGCCTGCACCATCCGTAGCGGCGAGAGAATCGGCTTCTTCTTTCTCTTCTTCCGTGTCGCTGGTCTCGGCCGAGTACGTGGTCGATGATCTCGAGCGTGCGGAGGAACTGTTCGTCGGACTGATGGGTCTCACGGTCGTGCAGCGCAGCCGGCACGCTGAGTTCGATGCCGATCTCGTGTTGTTGAACGCAGGGTCGGTAACTCTGAGTTTGCTCTGCCCCACTGATGTAGGTGACCGTCCGCCCTTTCCCGCGGTGGAGCCGAAGCTCGCTCATCTCACGTTCGTCGTCGACGACGAACGAGATTTTGTTGCTCTGCGATCACGCCTCGTCGATGCAGGGGCCGCCGTCGTGCACAGCGGACCACATATGTTCCATCTCCCGGAGGGACTCGTTCAGAGCATCTTGGGCGACGCACCCGTCATCGTGGTCGTTCAGCTCAACGAGCGTCACGTGGACGATCCGACGTGATTCCCGAGCTCCCGCGAATACCAGCGGTGGATCCCGGACTCCTCGACGCATACGCGCGCGCGCACGGCATACTCGAAGGAGCGCGGCAGGACGCAGACCCACAGCTCGACCTCGTGTTCCGAAGGTTCGCCATCGAAACATCCTGCGAGGCCATCGCGGGAATTCCTCCGACTTTCCGTACCGGCGCCCTGCCACCCCTTCTGCCCGCGCCTCGAGCATTTCTCTCGGCGAGGGATCTCGCTCGCATCGACGGCATTCGCGCGGCGGTGCAGTACCTCGATAGTCGCCTCGCCATGGTCGCGCAGGGCCATGACGCGGTCAGTCTTCGTTCCGAGTCACCCTTTGTGCTGCACGCGCTCGCCGAAGGACGAGTCGACAATCCGCAGGTGACGAACCCCGGCATGATACGAGCCACTGAGGTTCAGCAAGCGGCCGGGATGTTCACCTTTCCCCCACCCGTCGAAGTTCGTGCACTGTTCGAAGACGCGGTCAACATCGCGAATTCTGCACCCGGGCCGGCGTGTGCGCGCGCGGCCTGGCTGATGTACGCAACGATCTTCATCCACCCGTTCTGTGACGGGAACGGCCGCGTCGCACGACTCTTGTACCTGCTCGTCGCGGGCGCAGAGCTCCCGGCCGGCGTGGATTGGGGGGTTGCCGAGCAATGGAGCGCGCGCCGCGAAGCATTTACCTACTCCGGTCCGTGTCATGCACTCGACGCCGCGCTGGATCTCACGCCCTTGGTCGCCTTCGTCACCCGCGCGTCGGCCGACGGCGCGGCACTCATGCGGAAGCGGCTCGAGGTGCTCGAGGAGCTACGCCGTGGGTATGCGCGCCGGGTGCCGGAAGCGCAGGACGTCCTCGCGGCGGTCACGCTCACCCGCCGTCGGGTCGCGACGGCAGACGTGATCGCGGCCGATCTCGGCCAACCGTACGCCGAGACTCTCGACCAGTTGAGGGCACTCGACGCGGTCGGCCTGCTACGCCGGGTTCCGAGCCCGCCCAGCCGCCGCCGTGCCGGACCCTCGCGACCCGCCTTCGCGCTGAGTGCCGAAGCGACCGCGGTAGCGACCTCAGTCGTCACACGCGCAACTTTGACCGCAACGGACTAGCCAAGGGTGGTCCTCGCCGTCTACCGTGTCGCCACGCAGCGTGAGAACCCGCACTGGGAGGGCAGCCATGAGCGACGTCCAGGAAGCCGGCGACGGGAAGGAGGTAGCGGACGGTCGACGTCACTTCCTCAAGCTGGGCGGGGTCGGCGTAGCTGCCGCAGCTGCAGCCACTGCAGCCGGCGTCATCGGCGGCGCGGGCCGCGCCGGAGCATCGAGCGGCCAAACCATCACGGTCGACAATGCATTCTCCGGCACCGGGACAACGCAGCTCACCGACTCGCAACTCAGAGTCGTGATCGACAATGGCAACCGAGTCGCGCTCTTGGGTCAGAACCTCACCTCGGCTGCCAGCAATCCGGGCAACGGCGTACAAGGCGACGGCATCGTCGGAGTCGTCGGCAACACCAACGCCACGGTCGGCGGCGTGGGCGTACAAGGCAACGGCACGAACTCAGGCGCCATCGGCGTCAACGCAGTGAACACGACCGGGGGCATCGCCCTCCAAGCTGAGAGTTCAACAGGTCCCGTTGCCCAACTCGTGCAAACGACGCCGCCGGCCATGCCCCCGACAAGCGGTACCTGGTCGGCCGGAATGATCATCGTCCAGAACGGCCACGTCTGGTACTGCTACCAGTCCGGTGCCGGTTCCGCGTCGAAATGGGCCAAGCTCTCGGGCACTTTCATTCCCATCACGCCCAAACGAGCGTACGACTCGAGAGGGCACGGCAAACTGCTCGGCGGCCACCAGCGCACGATCTCCCTCACCGCGACGGGCTTTCCCGCCGGTGCATCTGCGGCGTTGCTCAACCTCACGGTGGTGAATACGCAAGGTTCGGGCTATCTCACGGTGTACAAGACCGGTACCGCGATCCCGAACACCTCGAACATCAACTGGTTCGGAACCGATCAGATATTGGCGAACAATGCCACGACGGCCGTGAGTGCCGCCGGCCAGATCTCGATCGCCGCCGGCGGTGTGAGCACCGACTTCCTCGTCGACGTATTCGGGTTCTATCCCTGATAGCAATCCCGAACGCGAACCTGCTCCACGAGCTTCGAGCCGTGTGCCGCTCGTCCGCGCCGCACGACCGAGATCTTGCGGGTCACGGAGAAGACTGCAAGGCCTCGACCGTGCATATGGCCGGAGTCTGACTGTAGAACCCGGTCACAGTCCATGAGGCGCGCTGACCGGCCGGAACGTCCTTCAGGATCGCGGAACCGACGTCGCTCATAGTGCGATCCGAGTCGGCGAACTCGACGTACACGATGAACGATCTCTTCGCGTTCGCGGTGTTCGTCAACGTGCCTGCGGCGCTCGCGCGATCGACGGAGGTATCGACCGAGCAGCTCGTCACCACGGTCTTGTACCTCGCCGGAGCTACATCCCGAATGGGCCCGCGGAGCGGGTACGACGACGAACATGCCGAGAGGGCCACGAGGCACCCGACGAGAACCGTTCCGATCGGTAACAACGTGACCCGCGCCGAGCGCGCATCCATCGCTTCTCCCACGGAAGACCGCGATCTGCGGGAACGTGCAGCCAAGTGTCGAACGTTACTTTTCGTCGGGCGGCGGGCGGCGGCAGGCGGGGGCGCGGTGCCTCATCGGCGGCCATCACCCCGATGAGTCATCGACCCGGGGGATCGGTAGCGGTCAGCAGGCACGATGAGCATGGTGAGCCCGCCGGGACACACCACGGCTCCGAACCCGGTAACGCTCGGGTCGCCGGGACGATGGTTGTACGGGATGGGGTTTTGCTTGGGTGCCTCGTCTCGTACCCGCTTCCGGGACGAGGCACCCGACCCCTCGAGCCGACCGAACGAGACAGCCCGGAAATCCGGCGGCTGCAGTACCGCGCGAGCACGCCGAGGCGTTCAGCGGTTGGGGCCGGGGGCCTTGCCTCGACGCGCACCGTCGGAATCCGAGACGAGGTACCCGGCCCCTCTCCAGTTCGTTGTCACTTGCATCGGCCAATGACGCGACTGCGCCGACGACACCTTTGCGTTGAGCGCGGTCCAGGCTGCATGCTGTCCGGCCGGCAAAGGGGGCGCAGTGAGCTATCAGTCAGCGGAAGACCTGTCGCG
>DATMUX010000139.1:0-2334 GCA_035563695.1 Acidimicrobiia bacterium | reverse complement strand
CGTCGTGGCCGATGTGGGTGCTCGGTCTGGTCATCATGGTCGACCAGATCGACCAGAACGTCGTGCGAGGCGTCGTCGACCAGCTGAAGATCGAGTTCGGCATCAACGATGCGCAGATCGGGGTGCTGCTCTCCGCGTTCGTGCTCGTGAACGGCCTCGTCACCGTGCCGGCCGGCTATCTCGCCGACCGCTGGAACCGGACGCGCACGATCGGCCACACCGTGCTCGGGTGGAGCTTCATCACGATGCTCACCGCCGCGGCCAACAGCTTTGCGACGCTCGTCGGGCTGCGCGCGCTGCTCGGCTTCGGCCAGGCGATCACCGAGCCGTCGGCGGCCAGCCTGCTCTCGGACTACTACCCCACCAGCCGGCGCGGGCGCGTGTTCTCGAACCAGCAGGTGATGGGCTTCATCGGGTTCGGGCTCGGCATCGCGCTCGGCGGCGCCGTCGGCAGTGCGCTGGGGTGGCGGGCCGCGTTCCTGGTCGTCGGTCCGCCCAGCATCGTCGTGGCCTTCCTCGCGTACGCGCTCCGCGAGCCGGCACGCGGCCACGGTGATCGCCTGCACGTCGGTGCCGCGCCCGATGAACCGGTGGAGCACGTCGCATTGTTCGAGCACGGGTTCCGGCGCTTCGTCGTCGACATGTCCCGCGGGTTGCGCGAGGACTTCCGCACGATCTGGCAGATCACGACGCTGCGTTACGCGCTCGTCGGCGTGAGCGCGCTCATGTTCACGGTGGCCGGCATCGGCGCCTGGCTGCCCCAGTTCCACGAGCGGTTCTCGGGGATGTCCGAGAAGCAGGCGACCGCCACGGTCGGTGCGCTGATCATCTTCGGCGGCATCCCGGGAGTGCTCCTCGGCGGCCGCCTCGCCGACCGATTCGCGACCCGCGTGAAGGGCGCGCGCGTCGTGATTCCCGCCTACTGCATCTTCGTCGGCAACACGATCCTCATCCTGTCGTACCTGCCCGTGCCGGCCTGGTCGTCGGTGTGCCTCCAACTGCTCGGCATCTTCGCGATCACGTCGGCGATCCCCGCGCTGCGCGCCGGCATGGCCGACGCGGTACCCGCACATCTTCGGGGCGCGGGCTTCGGCGCATTCAACCTCGTGTCGATCCTGTTCGGCGCGGCCGCGGCACCGATCATCGTCGGCGCCCTCGCCGACGTGTGGAACCTCCGCGTCGCGTTCTTGATCGTGTCACCGCCCGTCTACATCGGCGCGTGGATCTTGTACCTCGCTCGAAACCACCTCGACGCGGACGCGATGAAGATCTTCGAGGCGGTGATGCGCGCTATGCAAGTGGACCAGGAACGGGCGGGCGTCGATTCAACCGGCGGCGAAGCCGACGGAACGTGATGCATCACTGCTCGTCGCGATCGATCGCTCGACGAACACGGGCGCACTCGCCTGGACCACGATCGCGGCGTCGTCCGGCAGGCGCGGCGTGTTGCTCGCGACCGTGACGTCGGTGCGCTTCCCCGGAGCCACGACGATCGACTTCCATGCGCTCGGCTGCTCGACGCGACCGCCATGGACGCGCACGATGCCGACGCGCGCCGGCGCCGCGGCAGGGTTGAAGACCGACAGTTGGGTGATCTGCACCCCGGGCGCGCTGCTGAACGGGAAGATCCAGCGGCTCGCGGCGGCGGGCGCGCCGAGCGTGCCGTCGAGGCCGAACGGGCCCCGCGTCAGGGTCTGCGCCACGATCGCAACACCCTGACCGGACCGGACGTCGAGGGTGAACGACACATTGTCAGGGAGGGCGAGGCATCCGCGCGCGGGACGCGGGCCGCAGTGACCGAGCTGCACCCACACGACGTTGTCCTGCGCGACCGTGAACGACACGGGCAGCGGCTGCCGCGGACCGGCCTGCGTGGCCTGTACCACCACCGGAGCGTCGGCGCCGCCGACGTTCGCCACCGCGACCCAGGCGCTGCCCCGAGCGGGGACCGTCTCACCGGCGAACGTCCACTCGCCCGAGGGTGCCGGCGCGCCCAGTGCGAGTGCGACGCCCGGCGTACCCGTGCCACTGTCGAACACGAGCGACTGCGTGGCGACGAAGGTCCCGAGCTCCGCGTCGACTTCCACCGCGACGCGGTCCTCGCGCACCGCGTACTGATCGATCCTGATGACCGCACGCGAACGACGCGTGATGTCGAGTGACTGCAGTTGGTCGGGCTTGTGCACGCCGCTGCTCGTGCGCAACGTCACGTCGACCTTGGCGTCGGACGCGTACGGGTTCTGGATCACGAGCGTCTGACCGACGCCCCGGGGCGTGGCGCCGGCCGCGAAGTACGCGTGCGCCGACGCCGTGTCGGCACACGGCGCGAACGCC
>DATMUX010000138.1:0-12830 GCA_035563695.1 Acidimicrobiia bacterium | reverse complement strand
AACTCGTGAGCAAGCGCTGACCGGCGCGCGGACCCGGTCAGGCGCCCGTCCAGCAATTCATGATCGTGAACGCGGCGTTGATCGCGTTGTTGGTCCGCGTGTCGGGCGGCACGCCGAACTTCGCGGGCAGGTGCGACACGTCGACGGTCATCACCTTGTAGTCCTTGCGCGTGACGACCGAGCCGTCCTTGGTCGTGAAGGCACCCTGCGCGAGTCCCTGCAGCTCCTGGACCTTGCCGAGCTTCTGCGCGCGCGAGTCGAAGTACGCGGTCGTCTCCGCCGGGTTCGACATCTCCTTCACCGACAGCGTCATCTTGGAGCCGTCGGGGTAGACGTAGTCGCACGAGTACACGTGGTTGATCCACGTCGGCTGCTTCGGGATCGTCGCCTTGATCCCGATCACCTCGTTGATGTCGCGCAGTGCCTCGGCCGAACAGATCATCTTCGCCGACTCCGACGGCACGTTCGTCGCGACTTTCGCGACGTGCACGGTCGAGCCGGGAGTCGTCGACCCGGACGTCGTCGCGGTCGACCCCTTCGAGCTCCCGCCGCAGGCTGCCGCCGCGAGCACGAGCGCGAGCGCCGCGACCACGGCTCGGAGGGGAACCACTCGGGGGCGCACGGTGCGAGCGTACCGATCCGGGCGCCCGATCGCCGGTCGGGGGCGGGCGCGCGCCACGGCTAGCGTGCGCCCGTGCGCCGGCTCGCCGTCATCGCCCTGCTGGCCGTGGCGGCTACGGCGCTCGACGCGACGCTCGATGCCTTGCCGGCATTCGCGCACTTCTGCGCGTACGCGGCGCAGATCCCGGTCGGCGAGTCCCGCACGATCTCGGTCGGCATCACGGTGGAGACCCAGGCCGTGCCCGATGTCACGGTCACCATTCCCCCCGGACTCCGGCTCGACCGCGTCGACCCGAAGGCGGGATGGACGGTGTCGCGCTCCGGCTCGACGCTCCGCTACCGCGGCGGCCCGATCGCGCCGTACACCTGCGAGTACTTCTCGCTCGGCGTGACGGCCCCGGCAAAGGGCGCGTTCGGCATCCCGGTAGTGCAGCGCAACGCCGACGGAATCGTCGTGGCCCGCTCGACCACCGATCCGGCACAGAAGCTCAACCCGTACTTCGAGCAGGTCGTGTACGCGGGCGTGAAGCCACCCTCGCCCCCTGCCCAAGGCGGCGGCACGTCCACCACGACCCTGCTCGGCATCGCGCTCGTCGGTCTCGGCGTCGTGCTCGTAGCCGTCCTCGGGATCCGCGCGTGGCGCGCCCGGGGCTACGCCGACGAGGACGAAGGGTCCGAGCACGCGCCCGACGACGAGACCGATGAAACCGCCGATCGCGAGGCGGAGCTCGACGCGCGCGTCAGCGCGTTCAAGAAGCAGACGCGCGATCGTCCAGGTGCGCGGTAGGCGCGGGCGCTTCGATCACATCGCGCTCGGCGAGATACGGAGCGACCCGCTCGAGGATCGTCGCGTCACCGCGGCACGCGGCGCGGCCGTCGGCGCGCGCGTCGGCGAGCGTCGCGGTACCCGCGAGCAGCTGCAGGCAGGCGGGAAACGACACGTGCAGCTCGCACGCGGCGCCGGCGGCGCGTCCCCGAACCGCGCGCACCTCCTCGGGTCCCGACTGCTCGAGGGACCATTCGTGCTGCTGCTCCTCGCCCGTGTCGCGCGCCACCGCCGCGATGTCGAACACGAGCGCGCCATCACTCAGATCGGGTGCGACGGGCCCGAGGCGGATCGCGAGCTCGCGCATCGCGACCTCGAGCACCTCGTCGGCGTCGAGATCGCCCGCGATACGGGCCAGCTCCGCGTCGTCGAGGCCGACGACGAGCAACGACAGCCAGCGGCCGCCCGAGCGTTCGCTGCGCGCCGCCCGCCCGCTGCGCACCATCCGCACGATCGCGCCCACGGCCATGCCCGCACCGAGACCGAGTGACAGCGCGACCTCGGCGCGGGTCAGCCGGCCCGGTCCCGCGTTCGGGAGCTGCGACTTCCACAGCGCCGACAGGTCGGTGGCCCCGCCGATGAGCGCGACCATCAGCCCGACCACGACGACGCCGTACAGCGCCTCGGCCCGGCGCCGGAGCACACCGATGATCGTGGCGACGCCCGCGCCCCACACGATGATCGACACGAAGCTCCCGCCGAGGAACTGCACCGTCTTGGCGCCGTTCGAACCGGGCCGCGGCAGCTCGTACGCGATCGCGTGGGCGACGTCGGCGAGCACCAACAGCGCGAGCAGCGCGGCGAGGACGCGGTACCAACCCGGCAGCAGCGCGGCGACGAGCCCGAGCGCGAACAGGCCCGCGATCAAGGGGATCCACGGCAGCCCGCTCGGGCCCGGCACCCAATCGAGCGCGACGCGCGCGACGACCGGTGTGCCCCCGACGACGAGCTGCACGCTCTGCACCGACAAGTGATGGAAGCTCGCCGGATCGGAAGCGACCTGCGGCGGCAGCTGGCTCCCCATCCAGTGGATGCGATGGTCGTGCCAGCGCACCGCGTTGCCGTCGCCGATCTTGCGCCACTCCGGCGCGGCCGTCGGGCTCGTGTCGATGTCGGGCGGGATCGTCGCCCCATTGCGCGTCCGGTTCAGGTACGTGGCCTGCGAATGCACGTTCTCGTACACACCCGACGGTCCGACGCGCAGGTACGGCTCTCCGAGGTAGCCCAGCACCATCACGTCGGCGCCCGTGCGGTTCGTCAGCTCGAGCTTGGAACCCAGGTCGACCACGCGCAGGGAGATCCCGGGGGTCGCGGGTGCGATCGACACGACCCGGCTGCGGAAGTTCGACGGGCGCGGCCCCGAGATCGTGTGCGCCGACGCCGGTGCCGCGGTCGCCGCGAGCACCACGGCCACGACGGCGGCGACGCCGGCGATCCGGGCAACGAAGAGCTTGCCGCGCACCTCACCACGCTAGGGCGCGCGGGCCCGCGACCCCGGACGGCCCGCGTCGGGCCCCGCACGCGGCGCGCGGCCCGCGTCGGCTCCGGCCGCACGCGCGTCGTAATCTCCCGTCCGTATGAGAACGAGGCGCCTGCCGCGGCTCGTCGCCGTGCTGGTGCTCGCGGGGGCCGTGATCGTCGCGACGGCGGCCCCGGCGTGGGCGCACGCCATCCTCGAGAGCAGCGATCCGGCCGGCGGATCGACGGTCGCGCGTGCCCCGAGCCAGATCACCCTGACGTTCAACGAGAACGTCGAGGTGTCGCTCGGTGCGATCCGGCTGTTCAACTGCGCGGGCCAGCGCGTCACCGTCGGCGCGCCGCGCCACGCGCCCACATCCGATCACGTCGTGATGGTCTCGGTGCCGTCGATCAACAACGGCACGTACGTCGTGACCTGGCGCGTCATCTCCGCCGACTCGCACCCCGTGCACGGCGCGTTCACGTTCTCGGTCGGCGCGGCTTCGAGCTCGAGTGCGACGGGCTGCGCGACCCACAACTCGGGCGGCGGCAGCAAGACCGTCGGCGTGCTGTTCGGGGCGACGCGAACGGCGCTGTTCGCCGCGCTCGCGCTGTTGATCGGCGGCGCCGCGTTCTTCCTGCTGATCGCGCGCGGGACGAGCGCGGCGCGCCGCACGCTCACGCTCGCCTGGATCGGCTGGGGTGTGCTCCTCGGCGCGACGGTGCTCGGCGCGATGTTGCAGGGTCCGTACGCGGAAGGCTCGGGCATCGGCGACGCGTTCTCGTGGACGGTCTTCGACGACATCCTGCACACGCGCTACGGGCGCACGGCCGAGATCCGGCTCGTGCTCCTCGCGGCCGCCGCCGTGGTGCTGGTGCTGATCGCGCGCACGAGCGCGCGCCGGCGTGTGCCCGCATGGCTCTGGGTCTCGGCCGCGGCGGTCGGGATCGCGCTGGCTGCGACACCGGGATGGGCCGGTCACGCCGGGTCGGGTGCCAACGTCGAGTGGGCGGTCCCGCTCGACACGGTGCACGTCGCGGCCATGAGCGTCTGGTTCGGCGGGCTCGTCGCCCTGCTCGTCGCCGCGGTCGGCGGTGGCTTCAGCGGCGGGCTGCGGCGAGCGCTGGGTACGTTCTCCCGCGTCGCGTTCTGGTGCGTCGTCGCGCTGTTCGCCACCGGGCTGTTCGCCGCCTGGCGGCAGGTGGGCTTCACGTTCAAGGGGTTCACCGACACCTCCTACGGAAACATCCTGCTCGTGAAGATCGGGCTCGTCCTGCTGCTCGTGGCGCTCGCGGCCGTCAGCCGCTCGATCGTGCGGGCACGCCGGGCCGCGCCGCTCGACGCGCCCGACAGCGCGATCGCGGCGATCGACGACCGGACGGTACGCGGGTTGCGGCGCTCCGTCGGGGGCGAGGTGATCCTCGGCGTCGCGGTGCTGGCCGTAACGGCCGTCCTCGTGAACGCGCAGCCCGCGAGAAGCGTGCTCGCGCCCGCGCTGTTCGCCACCGAGATCAAGGGCGGACAGGGCGACAGCGCGATGCTCATCGACGTCACGATCAAACCGGCGCGCACCGGCACGAACGAGGTCCACGTCTACACACTCACGCCGCAAGGCGAGAACCTCACCATCCGCAACATCTCCGCCACGATGCTGCTGCCCTCGAAGGGAATCGACCAGATCCCCCTGAACCTGCGCCGCGGCGGCGCCAACCACTTCCTCACGAACGACCTGGAGATCCCGATCGCGGGCAAGTGGACGCTCGTGATCCACGTGCTGCGCGGCGAGTTCGGCGACACCGCCGTGACCACGAAGGTGCCGATTCGGTGAGACCGCGGACCGGAGGACGCCATTCGGGCGCGCCCGCGCTCGTACTCGCGCTCACGCTCGGCGCGGCGCTGGCGGGCGCATGCAGCAGCTCGGGATCGCGCGCCGGGCCCGGCGCGGGTGCGACGGCCTCGCAGAATCCGGCCGCGAACACACTCGAGGCCGTCCTGGCGAGCTTCGACCTGGCGGCCGGCCCTCCGACGCGAGTGATGCTCGGGTTGCAGACCGGCGACGGCCGGCTCGTGGGGTTCGGGACGGTGCAGGTGCGCGTGCACCCGCTGGACGCGAGCACCGGGTCGTTCGTCACCGCGACGTTCGTGGCGGTGCCCGGGACACAGACGCCCCGGCCGGAACCGGCCGGCGCGGCCGTGGTGGACGCGGTCCACGGCCGGGGCGTTTACGCGTTTCGCGCCGGGTTCGACCAGCCGGGTGTGTGGACGGCCGACGTGCGCGCGACGGTGCAGGGGCTCGGCGCGGTCACCGCGTCGACGCAGTTCCAAGTGCTGCGGCGCCACGGCGTCGTGGCCGTCGGTGACCACGCGCCGGCCAGCTCCAACCCCACGATCGCGTCCCACTCCGGGGTTCCGCTGAGCGCCGTCGACTCACGCGCCCAGGGCGGAAACCCGGTGCCCGACCCCGCGCTGCACGCGACGACCGTCGCGGCCGCGCTCGCCGCCCACCGCCCCGTGGTCGTCGTCGTGTCGACGCCCGTCTACTGCACGAGCAGGTTCTGCGGCCCTACCACCGACATGGTGGACGCGCTCGCGAAGCAATACGCGAAGCGGGCGGCCTTCGTGCACATCGAGGTCTGGGAGAACTACCAGAACCAGCAGGTGAGCCCGGCCGCGGCGCAGTGGATCCTGCGCGGCCCGGGTGACGGCACCGAGCCCTGGGTGTTCGTCGTCGGGTCCGACGGGATCGTCAAGGCCCGCTTCGACAACGTCGTGACGCGCGCCGACCTCGTGGCCGCGCTCGACCAGTACGCGCCCTGACCCGAGTCCGCGACCTCGCGCCCAACTTGCGTGGCGCATCCACCGTAGAGGTGGTTGAGTCACGCAACCTCGCGTTTACTTCTCTTTGAGCGCCTTGACGATCGCTTCGGTCTGCTCGCGCTGCTCGTAGACGAGGCGGATGATCCAGTACCGCAGGTAGCGCGTGATCGAGTTGCGCACCCACATCGCGATCCCGACGATCGAGATGCCGACGCCGATGACCGCCCAGATCTGCGAACGGTTGATGTCGGCCATGTTGCCGGCACCGTTCGCGCTGAACCACGCGATGACGGCGACCACGAAGCCGACGATCGTCAGCCCGATACCCCACTTCGCGCCGAGGCGCTCGGGATTCACGCCGCCGCCGGTCACCTTCAACTTCGCGACCTCGTCCTCGAACTGCGCGAGCCGCTCCGACGACATCGCCGGGCCCTTGCCGTCCGCCGGAGCGGCGCCCGCGGGCGCGACGACCGGATCAGCGTCGCCGGTGGTCGTCTTGTTCATGACTCGGGTCTCCTTCATCGTTCACCGCCAAGATACGCCCCGGCGAGCTCGTCGGCGATAGAGCTCGGCGGACCGGAGTGCATCAGCCGGCCGTGGAGCATGATCCCGGCGCGGTCGGCAATGCCGAGGATCTCGTGGGCGAATTGCTCGACGATCAGGATCGAGAGTCCCGACGCCGCGATGGAGCGCACGTGCTCGTAGAGCTCCTCGACGATGATCGGCGCCAGACCCATCGACAGCTCGTCGATGAGTAACACGGCCGGATCGGTGGCGAGCGCCCGGGCCATCGCCAGCATCTGCTGCTCGCCGCCCGAGAGCGTGCCGGCCGTCTGCCGGCGCCGCTCGCCGAGGCGGGGGAACTGGGTGAACGCGCGGTCGACGACGTCGCGGTAGCGCGCGCCGGTGAACGTCGCCATGCGGAGGTTCTCGCCCACCGTGAGGTTCGGGAAGATGCCGCGCCCTTCCGGGATGAGGCACACCCCGGCCCGGGCGACCGCGTCGGTCGCACACCCGGTCACGTCGCGGCCGCACAGGAACAGGCTTCCCGAGCTGGGCACGATCGCGCCGCACGCGACGGCGAGCGTCGTCGACTTGCCCGCGCCGTTCGGGCCGAGCAGCGCGAACACGTCGCCGGCATGCAGCGCGATGTCGATGCCGTGCAGCACGTCGATGCGGCCGTAGCCGGCGCGGATCGCCGACAGCTCGAGCACGGGGACCGTCACGGCGCGCTCCGCGCAGTGCCGAGGTAGGCGCGCTGCACCGACGGGTCGGCCTGGATCTGCGCGGGAGTTCCTTCCGCGATGACCCGGCCGAAGTCGAGCACGTTGATGTACGAGCACGTGTCCATCACCAAGGGCATGTCGTGCTCGACGAGCAACACACCCAATCCCTGCGCGGCCAGCTGTCGCACCAACGCTCCCAAGGCATCGGTCTCGGCCTCGTCGAGACCCGACGACGGCTCGTCGAGCAGCAACACCTTCGGCTCGGTCGCGAGCGCGCGTGCGAGCTCGACGAGGCGGGCGGTGCCCGTGGGCAGGGAATTGACCTGCGTCCCGGCCACGCCCGCGATTCCGACCCGCTCGAGCAACGAGTCGGCGACGGCAACCGGGTCGTACGACGCCGTCGCCCAGCGGCGCCGCATCTCGAGCGCGACCCTCACGTTGTCGCGCGCCGTCAGGCTGCCGAAGGCCTCCAGCCGCTGGAACGTGCGGGCGATACCGAGCCGCGCGCGCCGGTACGGCCGCTTGCGCGTGATGTCGGCGCCGCCGAGCAGCACCCGGCCGCGCGTCGGCGCCTGCAGCCCGGTGATGACGTTGAACAAGGTCGTCTTGCCGGCCCCGTTCGGGCCGATCAAGCCCGTCACCGCGCCGGCCTCCACGGAGAGCGACGCGCCGTCGACGGCCAGCAACCCGCCGAACTGGACCGCGACCTCGTCGACCGACAGCAGGCTCATCTCAGCTCACCGCCCGCGCCACGTCGTTGGTGATGCCGAGCTCGCGATCGATGAGGAGCACATCGGCGTCGGTGAACGCGTGCTCGAGGCCCAGTGATCCGACCTCTTGCTCCGAGGTCGCCTCGACGAGCTCTTCCCGCTCGCGCTTCGCGTCGTGGCGCCAGGGCAGGAGCCAGGCCATGCCTTCGCCGATCGCGTGCACCGCACCTTGGGGGTTCTGGATGATGCCGAGCGCGGCGAGGCCGGGCGCCAGATAGATGAGGCTCTTCCACAGCGAGATGTGCCAGGTCTGTTGGATGAGGATCGCACCGAGGCCGAACATCCCCGCGAACAGCGCGCCCGACACGTAGCCCGTCCCACCGATCACGAGCGCGAGCACGATCGGGAGGCCGCTCAGCATCTCGAAGTTCTTCGCCGCGCTGAGCTGCCCGTACTCCTGGGCGAGGAACGCGCCCGCGAACCCGGCGATGCCGGCCGAGAGCGAGAAGACGATCAGCTTGGTCTCGAGGATGTTCACGCCCACCGTCACCGACGCGGCCTCGCTGTCGCGCAGGGCGATCAGCCGGCGCCCGAACGCGCTGCGGCGCAGCGCGACGACCCCGACCGCGCACAGGCCGAAGACCGCGGTCACGAGGAGCAGGAACGAGCGCTCCGATGCGAACTGGAAGCCGAACAGCTTCATGCGCGACACATCGAGCTCGCCGACGCCGACGGCGAACGGCTGGGTGAAGAACAGGGACTCCACGACCGATGCGAACGCCATCGTCGCCAGCGCGAGGTACAACCCCTGGAGCCGCATCGCCGGGAACGCGAGCATCGCGCCCACCGGAACGCAGATGACACCCGCGAGCACCGCGGACCCGGCGTTGAGATAGGCGACGAATCCGAACGCGCCCGCCAGCACCGCGATGAGTGCCGTCGTCGAGGCGCGCAGCATCAGCATGCGCGCCGACACGTATGCGCCGATGATCAAGCACGCGGCGGTCGCGATGACGAGCCCGCGGACATCGCTCTGGGCCCCGTCGAGCCGGCCGTAGGCAACGGCACCGATGCCCGCGAACGCGAGAGGTGCGAGAGACACCTGCCCGGCCCAGCCCGTCAAGGGCACCAGCGACAACGCGACGATGGCCGTGCACATCCCGACCGCGAAGCGGCTGAGATTCGTCTGGCTGAGGAACGCGCTGACGAACACCATCACACCGAACACGATCGTCATCCCGAGCGCGGTGTCGCGCACCGAGGAGATGCGCTCGGTGCGCCGGACCATGTTCAGCCGCGAGAACTCCAGCTGGGCGCGCGGGAGCAGCAGCAGGACGACGAACAACATGATCGTCGGGAAGACGTCGATGACGTTCGTCCAGCGATCCGAGAACGACAGGAACGTCTGCGAGAACTGCATCACCAGGGCCAGCACCAGCGCGCCGAGGTACGTCATCGGCAGGCTCCGCAACCGGCCGACGACCGCGGCCGCGAACGCGGTGATGATCAGCAGCGTGAGCGCCCCGCCCGTCGACATGTCGGCCGTCTCCGGTGCGAGCAGGATTCCCGCCAGCGCGGCGAGCGCGCACCCGAGCGCCCACGCGAACGACGACAGGCGTGCGGAGCGGGCACCGGCCAGGGACGCGAGACCGCGGTTGTCGACCACCGCACGCATCGCGATGCCGATCCGCGTACGGAACAGCAGGATGCGCAGCCCGATCGCCAGCAAGACGGCCAGCACGATCGTGATGAACCGGTGCCACGTGAGCAGCACGTCTTGGATGTGGAAGCCCTTGCCCTCGAACAGGTGCGGCAACGAGTGCGCGTCGGTTTGCGACCAGATCATGTTCGCGAGCGCGATGAACGCGAACATGAGGCCGATGGTCACCATCAGCTGCACGACGAGCGACTGCCCCTGCAAGTGCCGCATGATCGCCCGATCGAGCGCGATGCCGAACAGTGGCGCGACGACGAGCACGACGATCGGCGCCGCGGCCCACTGGGGCATGCCGTGGTTCACGACCAGCTCCCAGTCGACGTACGCCATCAGCATGCCGATCGCACCCTGGGCGAAGTTGAAGATGCCCGTCGTCGTGTACACGACAACAAGCCCGCTCGCCGACATCGCGTAGATGCCCGCGAACGGCAGCGCGACCGCGAGCATCGTGAGCACGTTCTCCCACGTGAACGGCACGCCGGCCCACGCGGCCTTGCCGATCGAGAGCGCGAGCGCGGACGTCACGGCGACGACGAACAGGGTGAGCCACGGTTGGCGGATCACGAAGAGATCGCGCAGCGAGGCGATGAACACGGTCGCGAACGGCAGGGCGAGCGCGACCATCAGCAGCAGCGCCGGAAGGTGCAGGTAGTACACGGTGCCCACGGACGTGCGCACCGATCGGGCACCGCCGTACACCGGCACGCACAACGCGAGCGCGAACACGGCCATGGTCGACCACGCCATCGCGTCCGACCACGGGGGGGACGTGACCGAGCGGCCCCGCGCCCGCGCCAGCCCCATGATCGCGAGCGGCACCGCCAGCACGAGGGCCAGGATCACGCTGAGCCCGTCGACGCCGTGCACGACGAGCCCTCCGATCCCGACGGCGAGCACAAGTGCGTTCGCCGCCGAGAGGAGGGCCGTCCACCGACGTGTCATTCGTCGCTCACTGCGCGGTGCCGCGTCGCGTCAGCTCGGCCGATCAGCCGTGGTACTCCTTGACGGGATCGATGGTGAGGGCAACGGTCTTGTTGCCGTCGCAGTCGAACTTGCCCGGCTCGGTCGGGTCGACGCGCACGAAGCTGGTGCCCTGCACCTGCAGGCCCACGAGGCAGGGGCTGCCCTTCTTGGCTCCGATGTCGATGGTCGGGGCCATGCCGTTGCCGGTGAAATCGTGGATGCCCTTGACCGCGGTGAGCAGGTTCGCCCGCGTGATCGAGTTCGGGTCGCCGCCGTGCGCCGCGAGGGTGTCGTTGACCGCGCGCGCGAACACCTCGCCGGCCAGCCACGCGACCTCACCGAACCCATCGGGCACGTTGCCGTTCTTGGCTTCGTACGTGAACAGGTTCTGCAGCTCCTGGTTCGCGGCGCGGTCCTCGAGCGGCAGGATGTTCAGCCACACGTATTGGCCCTCGGTCGCGCCCGCCGCGTCGGTGATGAGCCGCTTGTCGTAACACTGCACCGAGCAGTCCCAGACCTTCACGGTGGTGACTCCCTGGGCCTGCGCCTCCTTGCGCATGAGCAGGGTGCCCGAGTAGTCGGTGCCGTTGCGCGCGTACGTCGAGTTGTGCGCCTTCATCGCTTGCACGACCTGCGTGTAGGAGGGCTGCGTGGCCGTGCCGCTCTCGCCGAATTCCGCGTCCGAGACGATCCCGAGCTTGTTCTCGGCCCGGAAGATGGGCATCGTCGCCGCGATCGTCGACGGGAGGTCCTTCGGGATCACGAACACGCCGTGCAGCGCGCTCGCCCCGTACTTGTTCAGGTAGTAGTCGTACTGGGCGCGGCCCACGATGAACGTGCGGGGACCGGTGCCGGAGTACGGGCACGAACCGGTGCCGGGCAGCACCGGGAACGAGACGGGTGAGCACTGCTGCGCCGCCTCGGTCTGCAGCTCGGCGAGATCGGGGAGGCCCGTGGGCTGGCCGGCCTTGTCCTTGCACGTGTTCAGCGTGCTCGTGTCCTCGACGAACAGGGCCGTCGTCCCGACGAGCGCGAGCGAGTCGGTGCACGCCGCCGCGATCGCGTTCTTCGCCTCCGTGGCCGACAGCGCCGAGTTCGCCTGCTTGACCACGATCTTGCGGCACGCGAGCCCGCCGTTCGCGTTCATGTAGTCGCCCCACGCCTTCACCGCGTTCCACGAGCCGGTGAAGAGCCCGGGCTTGATCGGGTTGTCGGTGTCGGCGACGACGGTGACGGTGATCGTCGTGGGCGAGACGCCGACTTCGGGACTGGTCAGCGGCTTCGTGCAATCGGCCTTGGAGGCCGTCGCCGCCGTCGTCGGGGGCGTCGTGTTCGACGACTCCGTCTTCACCGTCTTGCCGCTACATGCCGTGACCACCACGAGCATCGCGGTACCGATCGCCAACCAGCGCAGTCGCATTCTCTCCCCCCGGACCTGTGTGCGGGGCCGAAGCGTAGGGACATTGTCGGCCCGTGTCGAAGTGAACGGTACGCCGCTGCGGTCGTTTCGAGGACGCGGCTGCGGGCACGGGGAATTTGCACAGCGTGAGCACGAACCCTGGTTCCCACACGACGACCCCTCCCCCACTCACGTACCTGCGTCGATGTTCCATGCGTCGTATGGAGAATCGACGCAGGTTCGCAAGGGTGTGGTGGGTCGGTGTGGTGGGTCGGCCGGTTCAGGAGGGCTCGACGAGCACGCAGCGTGTTCGCGTATAGATCGTGGGCATGCACTTGTTGCAGTGGATGCACAGCGACTCGCGGGACGCGTCCTTCTGCATCTCGGCCACGAACTCCGGCTCGCGCAGCAGCGCCCGGCCCAGCTGCACGAACGCGAAGCCCTCGCCGAGCGCCTCGACGATCGTCGGCAGCCGGTTGATCCCGCCGAGCAGCACGAGCGGCATCGACAGCGCCTCCCGGAACTGGCGTGCGTACGGCAGGAAGTACGCCTCCTCGAACGGATACTCCTTGAAGAAGCGACCGCCGAAGAGCTTCATGCCCGTCTTGAGCACGCCGGGGAACATTTCGGCCATCTCGGCGACGGGCGCCTCACCCCGGAACAGGTACATGGGGTTCTCGAAGGAGCTGCCCCCGGTGAGCGTGATGGCGTCGAGCGCGCCGTCGGCCTCGAGCATGCGGGCGAACCCGATGCTCTCGTCGAGCCAGAGCCCGCCGCGCACACCGTCCGCCATGTTCACCTTGGCGGTCACGGCGATGTCGCGCCCCGCGGCCTCGCGCACGGCGCTCACGACCTGGCGGGGGAAGCGGGCCCGGTTCTCCAAGCTGCCGCCCCACTCATCGGTGCGCTTGTTGAGTCGCGGCGACAAGAACGCGCTGAGCAGGTAGCCGTGACCGATGTGGACCTCGATCGCGTCGAACCCCGCGTCGCGCAGCACGCGTGCACCGTCGGCGTACAGGCTCGTGATGCGCGCGAGGTCGTCGGTCGTGACCGCCTGGGTCCGGCGCATGCCCAGCGGGCTGAACACGCGCG
>DATMUX010000137.1:0-3520 GCA_035563695.1 Acidimicrobiia bacterium | reverse complement strand
GCGCGCGGATGCCGCGGCGGACGCTCTCGCCGCGGGAAGCAGTGCGACGCTCGATACCGAGCCGCTCGACATCGCGATACTCGGCATCGCGTCGCTCGACATCGCGACGCTCGGCACCGCGCTGCTCGCCGTCGTCGCGAGGATCGCGATCACCGCGGCACACGCGGTTGCGGGAGCGAGCGCGCGCGCCACTCGAGGCGCGAGCGCGCCGCGACGGATCGGAATCTCGACGAGGACGTACGAGACGGTCGCGATGACGAGGCTGGCGCCGATGCGCACGATGAGCAAGGCCGGGTCGGTGAGGTGGGTGCGGGACGGGTTGAGCACGAGATAGACGGGCCAATGCCAGAGGTAGAGCCCGTAGCTCACGAGGCCGAGCGCGCACAATGGTTTCCACGCGAACAGGTACGCGAGCGGTCCCCGGTGCGGATGCGTGACGGCCGCGATGATCACGGTCGCCGCGACACCGCACGCGAACAGACCGCCCCGGTAGAGCCACGAGTCGAGGCCGCCCGCGGACGCGTAGGCCCACGCGAGGAAGCACGCGGCGAGGATTGCGGCGATCTCGAGGTACGCGCGGGCCCGGGCGCGCAGCGGGGCGAAGCGCGCCTGTCCGGCGGCCAGCGCCGCGCCGAAGAGCATCGCCGCGATGCGCGTGTCGGTGCCGAGGTAGACGCGCGACACGTCGGCACCGCGCAGCACGAGGACGACCATCCATGCGCCGGCCGCGCAGGCTCCGGTGAGGGAGACGAGCAACAGCGCGCGGGCCGCATCGCGCGACCGGCGGAGCACCGCGAGCGCGACCAACGGCCACACGAGATAGAACTGCTCCTCGATCGCCAGGCTCCAGGTGTGCTCGAGCGGTGACGGCGCGGAGAACAGCGACCAATACGTGTGACCGCCGAAGATCGTGTGCCAGTTCGCCACGTAGGCCAGCGTGGCGAACGCGTCGCCGCGGATCCGCGCGAGCTCGGCGGGTTGCGCCCAGATCGCGGCGTACAACGAAACGCCGAGCAGCATCAGGAACAGCGCGGGCAAGAGACGCCGCGCGCGCCGCGCGTAGAAGCCGCCGAGTGAGACCCCCGACGTCGCACGCCATTCGGCCAGCAGCAGAGAGGTGATCAGGTAGCCCGACAGCACGAAGAACAGGTCGACACCGAGGAAGCCGCCCGAAAGATGACCACCGTGGTAGACGAGGACCGCGAGGATCGCGATGCCCCGCAGTCCGTCGAGCGCCGCGACGTGCGGGATACCGCGCGACCGTTCGGGCGCGGTTGTGGCCGGCCGGTCGAGCGTCGCGGTCATGGTTCGCGCAGGATAGGGGCCACCTCCGGCTCGAGAACAGCCCGGAATCACGGTGTTCGTGCGCGCAGAGCATCGCGGGGACGCTGCTAGCCTCGGCGCCGTATGCGCGCCCGTCGCGTCTTCATCACGCGTCTCGCGCTCATCGCCGCCGTGGGGCTCGCCGTACGGGTGACCTTCGTGCTCGTCGCGCGCCGCACCACGAAGCCGGGCGGCGACGACTTCTACTACCACTGGCTCGGCATCCTGCTCGCGCGGGGCAAGGGCTTCGTCGACCCCACGACGTGGAAGCTGCTGCACATCTCCCGGCCGACGGCCGCGCACCCGCCGCTGTACCCCGTCTACCTCGGGATCGTGTCGCGGGCGGGCGTGCAGAGCGTGCTCGGCCACCGGCTCGCATCGTGCCTGCTCGGCGCCGGGACCGTGTTCGTCATCGGTCTCGTCGCCGGGCGTCTCGGCGGCGAACGGGCCGGGTACGCCGCGGCGCTCATCGCGGCGGTGTACCCGAACCTGTGGATCAACGATGCGAATCTGATGTCGGAGTCGCTCGACGCGCTCGCGATCGCGCTGGTGCTGCTCGCCGCGTACGTCTTCTTCGACGCGCCGACGCTGCGGCGTGCGGTGTGGCTCGGTCTGGCCTGCTCGATGGCGGCGCTCACGCGCGCCGAGGGTGTGCTGCTCTTCCCGCTGCTCGTGATCCCGCTGACGATCGTCGTGCGCGGATTCGCGCGCCATGATCGAGTCAAGTGGGCCGGGGCCGCGTGCGTGGTGGGATTGTTGTGCATCATGCCGTGGGTCGGGGCCAACCTCGTGCGCTTCCAGCGCCCGGAGACGATGACGAGCGGTTTCGGCACGGTGCTGACGTTGGGCAACTGCGACAGCACCTACCGCGGTACGTACCTCGGCTACTGGAACTGGGACTGCTCGATGCCGGTGTGGCCCGCCGGATGCAGTGCGGACGAAGAGCGGCGCTACGCGGCCGGCGATCGCTCGATTCCGTACTGCGACGAGTCGATCGTCGATGCCGCAGCCCGCAAGAAGGCAACCACCTACATGAGTGACCATCTCGGCCGGATGCCGCTCGTGATGCTGGCGCGCGTCGGCCGGGCCTTCGACGTCTACGCGCCGTTCCAGGGCGTCCGCTTCAACGAGTTCTTCGAGTCGCGCGGCCGGCTTCCGTCGCTGTGGGGACTGTGGGCTTACTGGGCGACAGCCGCACTCGGTATCGGCGGAGCGATCGTCGTCGGCCGGCGCTCGCTCGCGCGCCTGTTGCCGCCCGCCGCGATCATCGTGATCATCGCCGCCACGTCGGCCATCAGCTTCGGTATCACGCGCTATCGCGTTCCGGTCGACGTCGTCGCGATCGTGTTCGCGGGCGTCGGGATCGACGCGCTGCTCCGTCTGGTGGTGCGTGCGCCCGCGCACGAGGAACCGGCCGCGGTCGAGACCGCGACGATGGTCGACACCTCTGCGTCGTGACCGACTCGGCCGTGAGCGCACCCGAGGAGGCCGCCGAGTCCGGAACCGCTCCGGCGCGTTCGCCGGAGTCCACCCGACCGGCTGCCTCGCGACGGTTTCTGATCGCGCTCGCGGTGATCGCGGCCGGCGCATTCGCGTTGCGGGCATACGTCATTCTCGTCGTCCGTCCGAGCGAGAAGCTGCGCTGCGAGACGGCACCGGCGGTGATCCCGTGCGGCGACTCGTGGTTCTACTACTGGAGCGCCCGCGACCTCGCGGTGGGGAAGGGCTACATCGATCCCCAATATCAACGGGTGTACGTACAGCACCCCGTGGCGCGCCAGAGCGCGTACCACCCGCCGATGTACACGACGATCCTGGGGGCCGCCGACGTCCTGGGCGTGAAGAGCCTCACCGGCAACCGGCTCGTCACCGCGCTGATCGGCTCCGGCGCGGTGGTCGCGATCGGTTTGTTGGCCCGCCGCCTCGGCGGCGAGCGCGCCGGGATCATCGCCGCGGTGATCGCCGCGCTGTATCCGCAACTGTGGGCGAACGACGAGATGTTGCTGTCGGAGTCGCTGTTCGCCCTGGCGGTCGCGCTCGCGTTGCTGTTCGCGTATCGCTTCTACGATCGGCCCGGCCGGTGGAACGCCGCGCTGCTCGGCGGAGCGATCGGCGTCGCCGCGCTGACGCGCTCGGAAGCCGCGCTGCTGTTCGTGATCCTCGCCGTGCCACTCGCATTCGTCCGGCGTGACCGTCC
>DATMUX010000136.1:0-2946 GCA_035563695.1 Acidimicrobiia bacterium | reverse complement strand
TCGGCCGCCGGTCCGGCCGCGCTGGATGCCGTGGGTCATCCTCGGGCTCGTGCTCGCCATCTTCCTCGTCTGGCGCGCCGCCCCGGGCACGACGCAGCCGAGCGCGACGCTCGACTACGGATCGTTCCTGACCAACGTCAGCCAGGGTCACGTCAAGAGCATCAAGTACGACGGCACCAGCGGGAAGATCACCGGCCAGTTCTCCGACACCTTCAACATCGACGGGAAGAAGACGTTCACGACGCAGGGCCCGATCGGCGCGATGCCCGACGCCGACATCAAGCTGCTCAACGATCACAACGTCTCGCGCAACTACAAGCCGCACGGCAGCGATTGGCTCGCCACCTGGTTGCCGCTGATCTTGATGGTCGTGTTGATCGGCGGCGTGTGGTGGTTCATCGCGCGCCGCGCCCAGGGCCAGATGGGCGCAGTGATGAACATCGGCCGCTCGCGCGCCAAGGTGTACAGCACCGACAAGCCGAAGACGACGTTCTCCGACGTCGCCGGCTACGGCGCGGTGAAGGAAGAGATCACCGAGGTCGTCGACTTCTTGAAGATGCCGGGGAAGTTCAAGGAGATCGGCGCGCGCATTCCCAAGGGTGTGCTGCTCGTCGGCCCGCCCGGCACGGGCAAGACGCTCATCGCCCGCGCGGTCGCGGGTGAAGCGGGCGTTCCGTTCATCTCGATCACCGGCTCCGACTTCATGGAGATGTTCGTGGGCGTCGGCGCGGCGCGCGTGCGCGACCTCTTCCAGACGGCGCGCAAGCAGGCACCCGCGATCATCTTCGTCGACGAGATCGACTCCATCGGTCGCAAGCGCGGCGCGGGCCTCGGCGGCGGGCACGACGAGCGCGAGCAGACGCTCAATCAGATGCTGTCGGAGATGGACGGCTTCGAGGCCACCGAGGGCGTCGTGATGATGGCGGCGACGAACCGGCCCGACATCCTCGATCCCGCACTGTTGCGCCCCGGACGGTTCGACCGTCAGATCCTCGTGCCGCTGCCGACCCAGGACGAGCGCATCGAGATCCTCAAGGTCCACATGCGCGACAAGAAGATCGACCACGACGTCGACATCAACATCATCTCCCGTGGCACCCCGGGGATGAGCGGCGCCGACCTCGCGAACCTGGTGAACGAAGCCGCGTTGTTCGCGGTTCGGCGCGGTGCGCACGAGATCCACCGCGAAGACTTCGATTCCGCACGCGACCGCGTGCTGATGGGGCTCAAGCGGGAGTCGCTCGCACTCTCCGAGGAGGAAAAGGAGATCGTCGCGTATCACGAGGGTGGCCACGCGGTGTGCGCGTACGTCCTCGAGCACGCCGATCCGCTCCACAAGGTCACGATCCTGCCGACGGGCATGGCGCTCGGCGTGACGCACCAGCTCCCCGTCGAGGAACGGCACATCTACAAGCGCGAGTACATCGCCGACTCGATCGTCGTGCGCCTCGGCGGCCGGGTCGCCGAGGAGCTCGTGTTCGGGCACCAGTCGACCGGTGCTCAGAACGACCTCGTCGGGAATACCGAACTCGCGCGCAAGATGGTGCGCGAGTGGGGCATGTCCGATCGCATCGGCCCGATGGCGTGGGGCTCTCAGGGCGCGGTGTTCCTGGGCGAGGACCTCATGCACTCGCGCGACTACTCCGACGAGACGGCCCGCGTCATCGACGAAGAGGTCGAGCGCATCCTGCGCGACGAGGAGGACCGCTGCCGGAAGGTGCTCACCGAGTACCGGGCGGGCCTCGACTCGGTTGCGGAAGCTCTTCTGCGGCGCGAGACCCTCGAGGGCACCGAGGTCGGCGAGCTCGTAGATCAGGCGATGGGACGCAAGGTCGGCGGCCCGCGTGTGATCACCCACGCCGACGGCTCCGAGGAACCGGCGCCCGCGCCGCTGTCGCCCGGGCTCGAGGAGGCGCTCGGCGACGTCGTCGGCGCGCCGACGCCTCCGACCTTCGGCGATCTCGGCGACTGAATCGGTCGCGGTCAGCCGCGGAGCTCGGCCAGGGCGTTCCAGAGATCCGCGGCCTGGAACGCACCGAGGAACGACGCGCGCACGACACCTTCTGCGTCCGCGATGAGCGTCATGGGTGCGGCGTCGATCCGGTAGCGGTCGTGTAGCGCGCGCGCCTGCGGGAACTCGCATTCGACGACGGCGACATCGCTCGACTCGAGCGGCTTTGTCTTGTCGTAGAGACCCTCGCACGACTCGCACGCGGTCGACGTGAACAGCACGACCAGCCACGGTGCATCCGGGCGGGAGAAGTCCGCGCGGTCGAGTTGCACCGGGACGGCGCCCGCGGGCCGGGGCGGCGCGTCCACGCGCCGTCGCCGTTCGAGCCACCACGCGAGCACCACGAGCGCGCCGAACACGACCACCACGACGACGACGCGCGCGACCACGGCTGCGACCGTAGCGCCGGGCCTGTGCGAGACTGCAACCGTGGGGCGGAGCCCGAGCGAGCGGCGGACCAGCAACGCGGGAGCGGCTCACGACTCGGGATCGGTGTCGTCGTGGCCGATGTGGGTGCTCGGTCTGGTCATCATGGTCGACCAGATCGACCAGAACGTCGTGCGGGGCGTCGTCGACCAGCTGAAGATCGAGTTCGGCATCAACGACGCACAGATCGGGGTATTGCTCTCCGCGTTCGTGCTCGTGAACGGCCTCGTCACCGTGCCGGCGGGCTACCTCGCCGACCGCTGGAACCGTACGCGCACGATCGGGCACACCGTGCTCGGGTGGAGCTTCATCACCATGCTCACCGCCGCGGCCAACAGCTTTGCGACGCTCGTCGGGCTGCGCGCGCTGCTCGGGTTCGGCCAGGCGATCACCGAGCCGTCGGCCGCCAGCCTGCTCTCCGACTACTACCCGACCAGCCGGCGCGGGCGCGTGTTCTCCAACCAGCAGGTGATGGTCTTCATCGGGTTCGGGCTCGGCATCGCGCTCGG
>DATMUX010000135.1:0-6971 GCA_035563695.1 Acidimicrobiia bacterium | reverse complement strand
CCGCGGCTTCGACCCGCTCAACTTGCAAGTCTGCGATCCGACCCGCCCGACTACCGTCGTCTCCGGCGGTCCGGGGCGGCGCCGTTGGGAGTTCATGCGGCTACCCCACGAGTCACTCGACGACCTCAACGACGAACGGCGCGCCTGGGAACTGCTCGCACCGTGGGACGTGCATCCGCGCAACGCCCGTCTCGAACGCCACGCCGTGTACACCTTCCGCGCCCGCTACGCCGAGCAGTGGCGCGCGGGCCGCGTACTGCTCGCCGGCGATGCGGCACACCTCATGCCACCCTTCGCCGGGCAGGGCATGTGCGCGGGAGTGCGCGACGCCGCGAACCTCGCGTGGAAGCTCGACCTAGTGTTGACCGACCGCGCACCCGACGCGCTGCTCGACACGTACGAGCAGGAACGACTGCCGTCGGCGCGCGCCGCGATCGAGTTCTCCATGGAGCTCGGCAAGGTCATCTGCGTGCCCGACGTCGCGGACGCGGCGGCGCGCGACGAAGCTATGGCTGCCTCGGTCGGCGACGAGCTCATGGACGCCCCGCCGCTGCCCGGCTTGACCAGCGGCCTTGTCCACCCGCGCTCGCCGCACGCCGGCGACGTGTGGGTGCAGCCGGTCGTCGACGGTCGACTGTTCGACGACGTCCACGGCGCCGGGTGGCGTCTCGTCACGATTGATGCCGATGGCGACGCGCTCGGTCCCGCTGCGCAAGACTGGTTCGCGTCGATCGGCGGCCAGATCGTGCAGCTCGTCCAGCCCGATGCTCGGGCCTGCCGCTGGTTCGCGACCCGCGAGGCGACGTGGGTCTTGCAGCGCCCCGATTTCCACCTCTACGGCACCGCGACCACCGCCGCGGACGCGACGGCACTGCTCGACGACCTGCACACGCAACTCACCGCCGCCTGTCCCTCGTTGGAAGGAATGCATGCATGAAACTCGCCAACGTCAACGGGCGCGCCGCGCTCGTCTTCGACGACGCCGTCGCTGACATCGAGACCACATCTGCGGGCCGGTTCGGTCCCGACCCCATGAACGTCTTCGAACACTGGACGGCGTTCATCGATTTCGCGCACACGATTAGCGGGGGTGATACGCCGCTCATCGAGACCCAGCTTCGATGCCCGGTACCGAACCCACGTCAGGTGTTCGCGATAGGCATCAACTACCGGAGCCACGCCGAAGAATCGGGCATGCCGATACCCGAGGTTCCGGCCACGTTCACAAAGTTCCCGGCGTCGCTCGCGGGGCCGTTCGACGACATCGAAATCGTCAGCGACACCGTCGACTGGGAAGTCGAGCTCGTCGCAGTCATCGGCACGCGTGCCGATCGTGTCGCCGAAGCAGACGCATGGCAACACGTCGCCGGTTTGACCGTCGGGCAAGACATCAGCGACCGGCACCTGCAGTTCGCGGCAGGTGCCCAGTTCTCACTCGGGAAATCGCGGCGCGGGTTTGGCCCGATGGGACCGTGGGTCGTCACCCTCGACGAGATCGCGAACCCCGACGACCTCGCGCTCGGCTGCTCGGTCGACGGCGAGAAGGTCCAAGACGCGCGCACGAGCGAGTTGATCTTCAGCGTGCCGCGGCTCATCGCGGAGTTGTCGTCGGTATTGCCGCTCCTGCCCGGCGACGTGATCTTCACCGGAACGCCCGCAGGGATCGGTGCCACCCGCCAGCCGGTGCGGTTTCTTGCCAAGGGCCAGACGCTCGAATCGTGGATCGAGGGCATCGGGACGATTCGCAACCGGTGCATGTGATGGCAACGCTCTTGCCGCTCGCGCCCGAACCGTTCACGCCGGCAACCGATCGCGACATGCTGCCGTCGGAGCGCCGAGAATTCGTGCGTACTCACCGTACATGCGTCTTCGGTTACGGCCGCCGCCACGACGGGCCCGCGATGTCGGTCGTCTACTACGTGCCCACCGACGAAGACGAGGTGCTCGTCTCGACCATGGCCGCGCGCAGCAAAGCCCGCGCGGTCGAACGCAATCCGAAGGTGAGTTTGTGCGTCCTCGATGAGCGCTGGCCATTCTCGTACCTACAGGTCTACGCCGATGCCACCGTCGAGCGCGACACCGATCTCGTGATCGACGTCATGATGGCCGTCGGCACGCGTATGTCCGGACAGGAACTCGGCGCAGACGCACGCCCAGTCGTCGCGGCGATGGCGGCCGATGAAGATCGGGTCGTCGTTCGCTGCCGCCCGTACGCGACCTTCGCCCAACCGCCCCGGCACCTGCACCACAACGACCAAACCGAAAGCATCGACCACTGGGTCTCGGCGACCGTCGCGTGGGACGCACCCGACGCCAACACTTGACCGTCTAACGGGAACTCACAGGACCCGTACGCGCAGCGCCGAAGGCAGCGATTCGAACCGCAACGGTGGGTTCATCACTCCGGGCTCACCGTCGAGAGCGATGTCCACCGGCCCCGCCGACTCGACAACGAATACGGACGCCGTGAAGTCGAGCCACCCTGGAAACTCAGGCCGCGCGCCGGTCGCTTCCGTCGCCATCAACGCGACCAGCTCCCTCGCCTGAAGCAAGCGCACCGCGAGCACGCCGAGCACCCCTCCGTCGAGACCACCTCGAGATCCAGAACTCCCCGGACGCCGCGGCCGGTACGGGTTATTGGACACCAAGACCAGTTGCGCGCCATGCCATTCCGTGCCGTCGGGCGTGCGGAAGTTCAAGTCAAACGGTGCCGCTCTTGGTGGAAGGAGATCGGGCAGCATCCGCGCGACGGTTTCACCCTTCGCGTCGCGATACTCATCGGACTGCACGATCTTGGCGTAGACACCCAGCGACGCGTTGTTCACGAACATGCGCCCGTTCACGCGCGCGAGATCGATCCGCCGCTCGATGCCGTGCGCGAACGCATCGAGCGCACGCACAATGTCCGCGCGATCGACGCCGAGATCGGCGGCGAAGTGGTTGCGGGTTCCTGCCGGAATGCAGACATACGGAAGGTCATGGTCTGCAGCGAGAGCCACGACGAGCGCTTGCGAGCCATCACCACCCGCCACACCGATCGCGTCGGCACCGCCGGTAACCGCGGCAAGGGCGACGTCGTGCAGATCGTCGCCGAGATTGAACACGATGGGCTCGATCCCGCGTGCGGCGCATTCGCGCACGAGGTTGACCCGCTCGGTCTTGCCACCACCGGCCCGCGGATTGACGATCACCACCGGGTGTTCAGGCTGTGACATGCCGACCCTTGCCGTTACCGCTCTCGATGAGCGTCGCCGGCGACCATGATGACGACGTTACCGACCTTTTGCTGCGACTCCACGTAGCGGTACGCCTCGACGATCTCGTCGAGCGGGTAGCTGCGGTCGACGACCGGCGTGAACTGCCGCGACTCGATGAGCTGCTTGAGGTACTCGACCATTGCCTGGTCTATCGTCGGGAACGGGAACAACACTCGCCGCCCCTGTGAGAAGCGAGTCGCCACCACGAGCAACGGGTTCTGCGATAGCGGGCCGAGATCAGTTGACGTCCAGATCCCGTGTGGCTTCAGCAGATCGCGGCACTGTCGGAACGAGCACTTCCCGACCGCGTCGAAAACGAGGTCGTACCGTTCGGTGTCGGCGGTGAAATCGGTGGTCGTACGATCGACGACCCGGTCGGCGCCAAGGTGAGCGACGAGGTCGAGATGCTCGCTGCTGCACACCGCCGTCACGTGCGCGCCAAGGCTCTTGATGATCTGGACGGCCGCCGAACCGATGGCGCCCGTGGCGCCGTAGACAAGAACGTCACTGCCGCCATCGACGTGGGCGGCCCGGATGTAAGCGAGGGCGTAGTGCGAGCCCTCTGTCGCCGGCGCCATATCCTCGAAATCGCGATCGTCGGGCATCGTCGCGACCGCAGCGTCCTCGCCGATAGCGAGGTATTCGGCGTGACCCCCGAAGCGCGTGTCGTTGTAGCCGAAGACGCGGTCCCCGACGGCGAAGCGGCCGACGTCCGCACCAACCCGCTCGACGATCCCGGCGAACTCGTTGCCGAGGATGGTGCACTTCGGCTTCGTGATGCCGCTAAAGCCACGGATAAACCACGGGTGCGCGGCTCGGAAGCCGCAGTCGGTCCGATTGACAGTGGCGACATGAACCCGCACGAGCAGTTCGCCAGCTCGCGGTACCGGCCGCGGGACATCCATCACGTGCGCAACCTCCGGGGGGCCGTAACGGGTCGTGACCGCCGCCTTCATCGCCACCACAATGCCCGTCGACAAAGACCCACGCCAGGGCAACCAGGGCACGAGGACGACAGGAACGGAATGAGGTGCGAAATCACCGACTGCGTCGGATCGAAGTCCGCGCGCGTGTTGATCTTCGTGCCGCACTGTGCGGCTAAAGGCACGCACGACGACACTGTCAGCCCTTTCCCGCGACGGTCAGGATGAGCACGACGAACGCGAGGACTCCGACGACAGCAACCGACACCGTCGCGACGATCTGGAACCGCGGCCCGTTCTTGGCGGGTCCGAGCACGGTTGCCCGGCTAGCGAGAATCAACACGTAGGCGAGCAACAGCGGCGTGATGATGCCGTTCAGAACCTGCGCGTTCACTGCGAGCGCGACGAGGTTCCCGGGTGCGAGCGCGACAGCCGCGCCAACCAGAATCTGCAACGTGAAGATGCTGTAGAACAGTGGCGCGTCGCGGAACTTCGTCGTGATCGAGCGTGGTGAACCGGTCGCGTCCGCAATCGCGTACGACGTCGACAGTGGGACGACCGACGCCGCGAGCAGCGAGGCCCCAAGGAGACCGAAGGCGAACAGTTGGGGCGCGAAGCGACCGACGACGGGTTCGAGTGCCTGCGCCGCCTCCTTTGCCGATTGCAGAGCACCGCTTCCCCCGATCGCGGCCGCGGTCGCGATGATGATGAAGATGCTGATGACGTCGCTCCAGATCGAGCCGCTGACGGTGTCGACCCGTTCCTTGGGATAGTCGGCCGGTTTCACGCCTTTATCGACAACAGCGGATGCCACGTAGAACTGCATGTAAGGCGTGATCGTGGTACCGATGAGCGCGACCGTGAGGACCAGGAACGACGATGTGGCAAGGAAGTGCGGCCACACAAGGTTCTTGACGACCTCTCCTCCGCCCGGTCGACTCAAGAACGCGGCGATGGGATACGCCAGGAAGGCGAGGGTGAGCACCAAGAAGATGCGTTCGGCGCGCGAGTAGGACCCGAAGACGGTCAACCCCCAGACGAACGCTGCCGCGATCGGGATGGAGACCTTTGGTGAGACGCCGAAAATGTCCATCGCAGCGCCGACCCCCGCGAACTCACTTACAGTCAGTCCGGCATTGGCGACGAGCAGGAACAACAACGCGATGAACGTGCTGCGCGCCGAGAACTGTTCGCGGATCAACCCGCCGAGGCCTTCGCCGGTGAACGTGCCGAGCCGCGAGCACATTTCTTGCACGACGATCAACGCCACGGTGATGAGCACCATGAGGAACAACGTGCGGTACGCGAACTGCGATCCCGCGCTCGCGTAGGTGAGGATTCCACCCGCGTCGTTTCCCGCGTTCGCGGCGATGAGGCCCGGGCCGAAGATCGCGATGACGGCGAGCAGACGGATTGCCCAGCGGGGCCGCTTGCGTGTCCGCGTCGACGAAACTGGTTCGTTCACGACGAACCCGCCATCAGCGACTCGAGGCGCTCACGGTCCGCATTGTTCAGTTGCGCAAGGAGCGCTACGCGTTGTGCGTCGTTGAGGCTGCGCAGCGCCTCCGCCGCCGTCTCCGGGTTGACCAGCGAAACGGCCTGTGCGCCCTGGTCGCGACCCAACTCCTGCAGGAGCGACGCGACTTCGGCGGCGCGCAATCTCCGAAGGGACGACCGCGGAGCCCTTGCCTGCAGACTACTGCCCACCACGCCCGCACCGTCGGCCGGCCCGCGCGCGAATGCGTCGTCATGCCGGCTGCCGCTGAAATGTTGCACGTCGGCCCACGCAATTGCGCGCCGAGGAACCGGACAGTGTCGACGACGGTGGAGTAAGCGACGAAAAAACGCGCGCACGCTGACATCGATGCCCGCGAGCTCCCACACTTCGCCACGTCTCACCAGGTACACGTCGGCCGCTCGGACGACCTGCACACCCGCGACATCAACCAGCTGATGGTCGAGCACGTCGCGAACCAGAGCGACATCGCCCGGCCGGCGCACCGGCCTCGCGACCAGTTCCCGGTCGGCGCGCAGACACACCCGAGCTTGCGTCAGTTCAACGTCCGCCGCGCCAATCAATGCGAACGTGCGGCCGGCGCGCACCAGCACATGCGTGACCGGCGGGTACTCGATGCCCGCCTCCCATCTCACCACGATGTCATTGACCCTGCCGACGCGCCTCCCCGCCCGATCGACGAGAGGTGCGCCGACAAGGTTCGCGACCGAGATCAACTCGCCCGCGAGGAATTGTCGCAACACCGCGCGTTGATGGAGCGCTCCCGCCGCCGAGCGACGCCGGCTCGCCTTCCGACTGCTTCGCTGGCTCATACGCCTCGGTGAGCGACTCCTACGCTTCTGAGGCGAAGGCCATCACTCGACATTCCTCCGCGTCCGAACATGTAACTTCGCTCCGAGGCGGTTGCGCACACCCTCGTCCTCATCTCCGTCGTCTCCGTCCCAAGAAGGGGCTTCAGGGCACCGCGCCAGTGTCATGTAGTCGCGATGGAGTGGCCGTGCGCGCCTCTTGTGAGGCGGCGACGCCGACATCACGCACCCTCCTAGGCGCGGGACTCCGCCATGCTGTCGGCGTCCATTCGCGCCAGGGTGGCGTCGAGCACCGCGTATTCGGCTTCCTCGACGGCCCAGTAGGCGTACTGGATCGCGAACTCCGCGTCTTCTTCAGCCGAGTCGGCCTTTCGTTGCGCGGCCTTGAGGTCGTGCTCAGCCTTCTTCGACTCCATGTCGCGACGAATCGAGGCGATCTGTTCATCCCAACTCTTCTGGACGTCGT
>DATMUX010000134.1:0-3392 GCA_035563695.1 Acidimicrobiia bacterium | reverse complement strand
TCGAAGACTGCGGGTTCGTGTACTTCACCCGGCACTTCCGGTCGGCCGACGGCGCGCTGCCGCCGATCCTCGGTTCCTTGCTCATGCCGTGCGGCACGCTGTCGACGTTGACGCTTCCCGCCGACAACGGCACCTGGGGGCTCGGGATCGTCGCGAGCGGGCATGATCCGGCCCTGCGCGCGCTGAAGGATCGCGACACGTGGATGCGCGTGTGGACGTCGTTCCCGCTGGTGGCGCACTGGGTCGACGGTGAACCGATCGACGGCGGCGAGGTCGCGGTCATGGCCCGGATCCCCGACCGGCATCGTTCGTTCGTCGTCGACGGGGAGCCCGTCGCGACCGGCGTGCTCGCGGTCGGCGACGCGTGGGCGTGCACGAACCCGTCGCTCGGGCGCGGCATCTCCTTCGGCGCGATCCACGCGCGCGCCCTGCGCGACGTGCTGCGCCGGGCGCCGGGCGACGACCCCGTCGCGCTCGCACTCCAATGGCACGACGAGACCCTCGCCACGGTCGAGCCCTGGTACCGCGGGACACTGAGCTTCGATCGGCACCGGCTCGCCGACATCGACGCGGGCATCGCCGGCGAGGAGTACCGGCCCGACGACCCGGCGTGGGAGATCACGAATGCCCTGGCGGACGCGGCCCCCAAGGATCCGGAGGTGTTCCGCGCGTTCTTGCGCGTCGTCGGCGTGCTCGCGCTACCCGAGGAAGTCCTCGCCCGGCCGGGCGTGCTCGACAAGGTGATCGAGCTGGGCTCCGGCTGGCGGGACGCCCCGTTCCTGGGTCCGTCGCGCGAGGAGCTCTTGGCCATCGTGGCCGCGTAGACGAAAGGGTGCAGCTGATGTTGGTCGAATCGAGTGGTGTGCGGCTCGACGTGCAGGTCGAGGGCGAGGGTGTGCCCGTCGTGTTGCTGCACGGCTTCCCCGACAGCAAGCGGCTGTGGTCGAAGCAGGTTCCCGTGCTCGTCGACGCGGGCTTTCGGGTGATCGTGCCCGACCAGCGTGGGTACGGCGAGAGCGACAAGCCCACCGAGATCGACGCGTACGCGATCCCGTTCCTCGCGATCGACGTCACCGCCGTCCTCGACGCGCTGGGCATCGAGCGCGCGCACGTCGTCGGTCACGACTGGGGTGCGGCGGTCGCGTGGGCGACCGCGTCGTTCGCGCCCGAACGCGTCGACCACCTCGTCGCCCTGTCCGTCGGTCACCCGAGTGGGTTCTTCGCGGGCGGGATGACCCAGCGCGAGAAGTCGTGGTACATGCTGTTGTTCCAGTACCCGGACATCGCCGAGAACTGGCTGCGCGGCAACGACTGGGCGGGGCTGCGGGAGTGGGGCCACCATCCCGACCACGACGCGGTGGTGGCCGAGCTGGAACGTAGCGGCGCGCTCACACCCGGTCTCAACTGGTACCGGGCGAATATCACGCCCGAGGGCTTCGTCGGCCCGCCGCTGGAGCTGCCGCCGGTGCAGTCGCCGGCGATGGGCGTGTGGAGCAGCGGCGACTTCGCGCTGACCGAGGAGCAGATGGCCGGCTCGGCGAAGTTCTGCACGGGCGAGTTCCGCTACGAGCGCGTCGAAGGCCCGGGCCACTGGATGCAATGGGAGGCGCCTGACGCGGTGAACGCGCTGCTGCTCGACTTCCTCCCGCGCTAAACCGCGTTCTGGCGACAACGCGTGCACGCTCCGAGCACCGACTGTCGCCAAAACGGGTGGGAGACGGGCGGGGGAGCACGTGGCGCACCCGGTTGGTAACGTGCGCGCATGGTCCGCTCCCGGGCCGTGCTCGCGACTCTCGTCGTCGCCCTGGCCGGGAGCATCGGGTGGGGCTGGCGGTCGGGGGCGCGGGTCGCGGCGAGAATCCCCGCAGTCGTCACCCGCGTGGTCGACGGTGACACGATCGTCGTCGCGATCCGCGGGCGCTCCGAGAAGGTCCGCATCCTCGGCGCGAACACGCCGGAGACGGTCGACCCGCGCAAGCCCGTCGAGTGCTTCGGACCGCAAGCCAGTGCGTACACGCACCGGCGTCTGGCGCCGGGGACGCGCGTCTCGCTCGAGACCGACGCGCAGATGCGCGACGCGTACGGCCGCCTGCTCGCGTACGTCTACGTCGGCGGCGCGCGTTTCGACGACGAGCTACTGCGCCAGGGCTACGCCCGCCTGTTGATCATCCCGCCGAACGGCGTGCACGCCCGAGCGCTGCTCGAAGCCGAGCTCGCGGCGCGCGCGGCCGGCCGGGGATTGTGGAGTGCGTGTTGAGCGTTACTCGCGCAGCAGCTGGGTGCGCACCTTGTCGATGGCGGCACCGAGCACCAACGCGGCCTCCGCGCGCGTGCAGCCGAGCGTCGGCGCGAGTTCCTTCATCGACAGCGCGTCACCGCCGCCGAGGCCGAAGTGCAGGAACAACGCGTCGTGCTCCGCCGTGGTCAGACCGTCGAACGAGTGCGGGCCGAGCATCTCCAGGGCGTCGAGATCGGGAGCATCGGCGACGAGCTCCGTGCCGACGACGTCGGGATACGGCCACCCGTCGTCGGTGGGGAACAGCGGCAACGTCGAGCTCATGGCGACCTCCGAGGATCGGCCAACCCGCGGTTCCATCCTCGTCGGGGCGCGCCGGCGCGTCAACCGCGCAAACGGCGCGCACGCGACGGCGGTGGCGCCGGCGGAGACGCGCCCGCGAGCGTGGCGCGCAGCTCTTCGATGTGCTCGCGCGGCGCGCGCCGGCGGGCGGTCGCGGCGCGGGCCTCGAGCTCGAGCGCGGCCAGCCACGGCGACGGCTCCCGCGGCACGATGCGCCGGCCCACGGTGCGCGTCCGGGCCCACGAACAGTGCAGGGTGTCGAGCGCGCGGCTCAGGGCAACGTGCAGGAGCCGCCGTTCCTCGGCGCGGGCCTCGGGCGAGCCCGCCCACGAGATGGGCACGAGCCCGCGTTCGAGCCCGGTCACGAACACGACGTCCCACTCGAGGCCCTTGGCCTTGTGGAACGTCACGAGGTCGACGCCCGCGCCGCCGGCGGGACGGGTCGCGACGTCGAGCCACGCGGCGAACCCGGTGACCCCACCGGTACCGGCCTCGAGCGCGAGGTAGTCGCGACCGAGCTCCAACAGCGCGTCGCGATGGCTGCGGAGGTCGTCGGTCCGGCAGAGCTCGTCGTCGGCCGCGAGGTCGGCGAGCAACTCACCGAACGCGTGCGCAGGGGCCTCGCGCCGCATCGCGTCGAGCCGTTCGAGCAGTACCCGCACCGCGGGACGGGTCACGAAGCGCTGCTGGTCGGTGACGCGGCACGGGATGCCCCGCGCCGCGAAGGCGGCTTCGAAGCGCGCCGACTGGGCGTTGGTGCGGAACAGGACGGCGAGGCGGTGCCACGGCACGGCGCTCGTGTACGCCTGCCGGC
>DATMUX010000133.1:0-2304 GCA_035563695.1 Acidimicrobiia bacterium | reverse complement strand
AGCCGTCGTACGACCTCTTGCGTGCGCCACGGCGCGCCCGCGTAGTCGTACTCCCACGGGATGCCCAAGGCGGGCTCGTTCCCTGCCCAGTTGTAGGGCTGCTTGCGGCTCGTGTTGAGGTGCGTGAAGAACGAGTCGAGGCGCGACACGACGACCCGGTTGCCGCCCATCGCGTCGAAGAGACCTCGCAGGTTCTGCGGGACGCTCCAGGAGTACTGGATCGAGTTTCCCTCCTCCCAGCCGTCCTGGCCGATGTCGGACTGGCTCGACACCTGGAAGGGCGGTCCTGGTGGGAAGCTGCCGTTGGCGGCGCGCGCGGCGAGATAGCCGGTGACCGGATTGAACAGGTGACGCCAGTTCTCGGCCCGCCTTGCGAACACGTCTGCCGTCGCGCGGTCACCCAGAGCGGCGGCAAGTCGCGCGATCGCGGAGTCGTCGATCGCGTACTCGAGCGTCTCCGAGCCGCCGATCGTGTAGTCGAATGACGTCTTGTCCCGCCGGTCCGCTTGGACCCAACCGCGAGTGAGGTACTCGTCGAGATCCTGCCTCGCCACGTCCCAACCGGCGCCGGTGCCGACACTGGTCGCGCCCTTCACCATCGCCGCCAGCGCGGCACGCGCGTCGAAGTTGCGCACACCGAACGCGTACGCGTCGGCGATCATCGGATCGGCCGAGTCGCCGTTCATCTCCGCAGTTTCGAAGTTGGCCAGGGCCCACTTCGGCAGGAAGCCACTCTGGCGCGCGTCGGCGACGAGCGACTGCATCATGTCACCCGCCTCGGTCGGCGCGAGCAACGCGACGAGCGGAATCTGCGACCGGTAGATGTCCCAGCCGGAGTAGTTCGCGTACTGCGTGTATCCGGTCGCAGTGTGCACACGGTGATCGAAACCTTCGTACTGACCGTTGACATCGCTGAACACGTTCGGGTGCAACAACGAGTGGTACAGCGCCGACTCGAACGTTGCACGTTGGTCCGCCGTGCCACCCTCGATGGCGATCCGACCGAGCAGCGCGTCCCATCGCGCCCGCGCCGCGTCGGTGACCGCCCCGAGGTCCCAGCCCGGGATCTCGGCGTCGAGGTTGGCGCGAGCGTTCGCGACCCCCACGAACGAGATGCCGACCTTCATCTCGATCGGCTGCCCGTCGCTGGTGTCGAACGTCAAGACTGCGCCCGAGCGCGGGCCGGAGGCCACTCGCGACCCCTGGGCGATCGTCGCCCCGCTCCAGGTCGCGAACCTGAGGAACGGGTGATCGAAACGCGCCGCGAACGCCAGCATGTACGTGCCGGCTGTGTCGCAGAAGTGGCCCGCGACGACCGAGCCTTCCAGCTCGTGGTCGCCGACGATGTGCGCCTGTACGGCTTCGAGACCGTAGGCGCTGTCGGCGACCTTCACGAGGAGATTCGCGGCGACGCGGCGCGGGAAAGTGAAACGCGCCAGACCGCTGCGCGACGAGACGCCCAACTCCACCAGGATCCTCGGTGCGGACAGCTCGACACGGTACGAGCCCGGGGTCGCGTGCTCGTCGGCGGGCGCGAAGCGCGCGGTCGCGGCCTCGGGCGCGCCGGTGACCGCCCCGACGGTGGGCAGCACGGGCACATCGCCAAACACGGCGCATCCGGGGCCGCTCAGGTGCGTGAGGCTGAATCCGCCGATCGCGCTCGACCCCGCGCGGTACCCGCCGCCCGCGGCCCGCACCGGCGCGGTGTCGGGGCCCCACTGCATCATCCCGAAGGGCACATCGGCACCCGGGAACGCGTGGATCTCACCGACGCTCGCGCCACCGATGCCGGTGCCCATGAACGGATCGACCAGCGCGCTCGGCCGCGCCGCGGTTGCGATCGTCGGGCGCGTCACTTCGTGGTGCCCGCTCGCACATCCGGTCGCGGCCACGATGACGACGACCACAACCAGCACGAGACACCGGCCACGCATGGCGCTCATCGTCGCACGGCTGGCTTCGGGGCCGGTGACCGCGCCCGGGGCGACGGGCCCGCGGCGTCTGACGGCCGGTCGCACGGCGGCCCAGCTCCGGAGCGCGTGTGCGCTCCGCACGGGCTATTCGTTGGAGACGATCCGTTGGATTGCTCGCGTGTACAGGCCGGGCATGGTGGTGCGGGCGATGAGGGCGAGGAGCGGCAGTCGGGAGGCGTTGATGTTGAGGCGGGGGCCGCCCATGCGTTCGAGGAGTAGGTCCGACACTTGGGCTTCGCTGCGCCGCACCGGCTTGGGCGGTGGTGGATTCGTGCCGTCACCGAGTCCCATGGCGGTCGGAACCCACGCCGGGTACAGGACATGGACGCAC
>DATMUX010000132.1:0-6633 GCA_035563695.1 Acidimicrobiia bacterium | reverse complement strand
GTGCAGGCGGCGGCCGTGTTGCACGGCCGCGCCCCCGACGAGATCGCCGCCGCGTGGGCCGCGCCCGCGGCCCGGACGGTCGAACCCCGACCGGGCGTGGATCGGGACGAGATTCGGTCTCGCTATCACCTGGCGGCGCAGTAGCGTCCCGAGCCATGGACGTCGCCGATTCGATCCTCGATCTCGTCGGGAACACGCCGCTCGTGCGCCTGCGGCGCATCGCCGACGCCGAGGGACTCGCGTGCACGCTCCTCGCCAAGGTCGAGACGGTGAACCCGGGCGGCAGCGTGAAGGACCGGGCCGCGATCGCGATGATCGACGCGGCCGAGCGCGCCGGCCTGCTGCAGCCGGGCGGCGTCATCGTCGAGCCGACCTCCGGCAACACGGGCTCGGGACTCGCCATCGTGGCCGCGCAACGCGGGTACCGCTGCATCTTCGTGATGAGCGACAAGATGAGCGACGAGAAGGTCGCGCTGTTGCGCGCGTACGGCGCCGAGGTCGTGGTGTGCCCCACTGCGGTGCCGCCCGAGGACCCGCGCTCGTACTACTCCACGGCCGAGCGGCTGGTGCGCGAGACGCCCGGCGCGTTCCGGCCCGACCAGTACTCGAACCCCGCGAACCCGGCCGCGCACGAGGCGACCACCGGCCCCGAGATCTGGCGCCAGACCGACGGCCGGGTCACGCACTTCGTCGCGGGCATCGGCACCGGCGGAACCATCACCGGGGTGGGCCGCTCTTTGAAGCGCCGGAACCCGAACGTACAGATCGTCGGCGCCGACCCGTCGGGCTCGGTGTACTCCGGCGGCACCGGGCGCCCGTATCTCACCGAGGGCATCGGCGAGGACTTCTGGCCGACCACGTTCGATCCGCAGATCGTCGACCGGGTGATCGAGGTCTCCGACGCCGACTCGTTCCTGATGGCTCGGCGCGTGACGCGTGAGGAGGGCCTGTTGATCGGCGGGTCGTGCGGTACCGCCGTCCACGCCGCGCTCGTCGTCGCGCGCGAGGCCGGACCCGACGACGTCGTGGTCGTGTTGCTCCCCGACTCGGGCCGCAACTACCTCTCGAAGATCTTCGACGACCAGTGGATGTTCGACATGGGGTTCCTGCGCGCCGACGGTCCGGTCGCGGGCGACGTGCTCGCGGCGAAGGGCCATTCGATGCCCGATCTCGTGCTCATCACCCCCGACGAGCCCGTGCGTGACGCGGTGAAGCTCATGCACGACAACGGCGTGTCGCAGCTCGTCGTGTCGGTCACCAAGGACCTGCCGCTCGCGGCGAAGGAGGTCACGGGCACGTTGCGCGAGCTCGAGCTCATGGATCTCGCGTTCCGCGACCCGCTCGTGCTCGACCGCTCCGTCGTCGAGATCATGGGCGCCCCGATGCCCATGATCGGCGTCGGCGAGCCGGTGGGTCGCGTCGTCGAATGTCTCGACGCGGGCACGTCGGTGCTCGTCGTCGACGGCGGTCACCCGATCGGTGTACTGACCCGCTCCGACGTGCTGGGCTTCCTGGCGAGTCGAACGCCCGCGTGACCGACGGCTTCGAGACCCGGGCGATCCACGCGGGCCAGGATCCCGACCCGCACACCGGCGCGATCGTGACGCCGATCAGCCTGGCCACCACCTTCGCGCAGGACGCGGTCGGCAAGCACCGCGGGTACGAGTACTCCCGCAGCGGCAACCCGACCCGGACCGCGCTCGAGACATGTGTCGCGTCGCTCGAAGGGGCACGGCACGGTCTCGCGTTCGCGAGCGGGCTCGCGGCGGAGGACGCGATCCTGCGCACGCTCGATCCGGGCGATCACGTGATCATCCCGCACGACGCGTACGGTGGCACGTTCCGGCTGGTCGCGCGCGTGCACGAGCGTCACGGCCTGGCGTGGACTGCGTGCGATCTCGCCGACCCCGCCGCGCTCGAGGCCGCGTGGCAGACCGAGACCCGGCTCGTGTGGATCGAGACCCCCACGAACCCGATGCTGTCGATCGTCGACATCGAGGCCGTCGCGCGCGTTGCGCACGGCCGCAATGCGCGTGTCGTCGTCGACAACACGTTCGCGACGCCGTACCTGCAGCAGCCGCTGGCGCTCGGAGCCGACGTGTCGGTGCACTCGTCGACGAAGTACCTCGGGGGCCACTCCGACGTCGTCGGCGGGTTCATCGCGGTGAACGACGCGGAGCTCGCCGACGGTCTGCGGTTCCTGCAGAACGCGATGGGCGCGGTGCCCTCACCGTTCGACTGCTATCTCGTGGTGCGGGGTGTGAAGACCCTCGCGGTGCGCATGCGCCAGCACTGCGTCAACGCCCAGGCGATCGTGGAGATGCTCCGATCCCACGACGCCGTGGCCCGGGTGCTCTATCCCGATCGCTCCGACGTCGCGAAACGCCAGATGCGCGACTTCGGCGGCATGGTGAGCTTCCTCACGCACGACGAAGACACCGCGCTCGACGTGGTGACGCGTACGCGGCTGTTCACGCTGGCCGAGTCGCTCGGCGCGGTCGAGTCGCTCATCGAGCACCCGGCGCGCATGACCCATGCATCCGCCGCGGGCTCGCAGCTCGAAGTCGACCGGCGACCTCGTCGCCGACCTCCGCGCCGCGCTCGACGCGGTCGCCCGTTGAGCGATCAGGGGAACGACTGGCCCACGAGGCGCCGCTGCTTGAGCTGCGCCTTCGCGTAGTCCTTGTTCATCAGCGCGATGAAGTCGATGGAGATCGACTTCGGGCACGCGGCTTCGCACTCGCGGTGGTTCGTGCACGAGCCGAAGTAGCTCTCCATCGTCTCGACCATGTTGATCGTGCGGTCCCAGCGCTCGGCCTGCCCCTGCGGCAGGAGGTTCAGTGCCTGGATCTTGGCCGCGGTGAACAGCTGCGCGGCGCCGTTCGGGCACGCGGCCACGCACGCGCCGCACCCGATGCACGCGGCCGCGTCCATCGCCGCGTCGGCCACCGGCTTGGGTATCGGGATGAGGTTCGCGTCGGGCGCGCCGCCCGTCGGCGCGGAGATGTAGCCGCCCGACTCGATGATCAGGTCGAACGCGGCCCGGTCGACGATGAGGTCCTTGATCATCGGGAAGCCCGCCGCGCGCCACGGCTCGATCGTGATGTGGTCGCCGTCGGAGAACTTCCGCATGTGCAGCTGGCAGGTCGCGGTGTTGCGCTCTGGACCGTGCGGCACGCCGTTGATCATCATCCCGCACGAACCGCAGATGCCCTCGCGACAGTCGTGGTCGAACGCGATCGGCTCCCGGCCGTCGTGGATCAGCCGTTCGTTGACGGTGTCGAGCATCTCGAGGAACGACATGTCGGGACTCACGCCCGGTACGTCGTACGTCTCGAAGCGGCCGGGCGTCTCGGGCGACGGCTGCCGCCACGCCGTCAACGTGATGCGCATCTGCTGATCGGGCATGTGTTCCTGCTCGTATGTTCCCGCGGGGTTACTTGTAGGACCGGGTCGAAGGGTGGACGTACTCGAAGCTCAGCTGCTCATTGTGCAGCTCGGGTTCGGCGCCCGTGCCTTTCCACTCCCACGCACCGACGTAGGCGAAGTGCTCGTCGTCGCGCAGCGCCTCGCCGTCCTCGGTCTGGTACTCCTCGCGGAAGTGGCCACCGCAGCTCTCGTTGCGGTGCAACGCGTCGAGACACATGAGCTCGTCGAACTCGAGGAAGTCGGCGACCCGCCCCGCCTTCTCGAGCGACTGGTTGCGCGTCTCGTTCTCCCCGAGCACGCGCACGTTCTTCCAGAACTCGTCGCGGATCGCGGGGATCTCCGACAGCGCCTTGGTGAGCGCCTGCTCGGTGCGGGCCATGCCGCAGTTGTCCCACACGACCTTGCCGAGCTCGCGGTGCAGCTCGTCGACGGTCTTGTTGCCGTTGATCGAAAGCAGCTTGCGCACCTGCTCGTCGACGGCTTTCTCGGAGTCCTTGAACACGGGATCGTCGACGGGCACCGGCTTCTGGCCGAGCAAGGGCGCGAGGTAGTCGCCGATGGTGTAGGGGATCACGAAGTAGCCGTCGGCCAGGCCCTGCATCAACGCCGAGGCGCCGAGGCGGTTTGCGCCGTGGTCGGAGAAGTTCGCCTCGCCGAGCACGAACAACCCCGGCAGGTTCGACATCAGGTTGTAATCGACCCACAGCCCGCCCATCGTGTAGTGCACCGCCGGGTAGATGCGCATGGGCACGACGTACGGGTCCTCGCCGGTGATGCGCTCGTACATCTCGAAGAGGTTGCCGTACCGCTCCTCGATGACGGGCCGGCCGAGGCGGCCTATCGCGTCGGAGAAGTCGAGGTACACCCCGTTCTTCATCGGGCCGACGCCGCGCCCCGCATCGACCTCGCGCTTGGAGGCACGCGACGCGACGTCGCGCGGCACCAGGTTGCCGAACGCCGGGTAGCGACGCTCGAGGTAGTAGTCGCGGTCGGCTTCGGGGATCTGGTCGGCGCGGCGCGCGTCGTCGATCTGCTTCGGCACCCAGATGCGGCCGTCATTGCGCAACGACTCCGACATCAGCGTGAGCTTGCTCTGGAACTCGTCGCTCGCGGGGATGCAGGTGGGGTGGATCTGCGTGTAACAGGGGTTGGCGAAGTAGGCGCCCTTCTTGGCCGCGCGCCACGCGGCGGTCACGTTCGAGTTCTTGGCGTTCGTCGACAGGTAGAAGGCGTTGCCGTAGCCGCCCGTCGCGAGGACCACGGCGTGGCCGGACATCGAGAAGACCTCACCGGTGTTGAGGTCGCGGCACACGATGCCCGCGGCGGCGCCGTCCTTCAGCACGAGGTCGAGCATCTCGGTACGCGGGTAGAGCTCGATGCCATAGGTGTGCACGGCTCGCATCAGCGCCTGATACGCGCCCAGCAGGAGCTGCTGGCCCGTCTGGCCGCGCGCGTAGAACGTGCGCGACACCTGCGCGCCGCCGAACGAACGGTTGTCGAGCAGCCCGCCGTACTCGCGGGCGAAGGGCACGCCCTGCGCGACGCACTGGTCGATGATGTCGACCGAGACCTGCGCGAGGCGGTACACGTTCGCTTCGCGGGATCGGTAGTCGCCGCCTTTGATCGTGTCGTAGAACAGGCGGAAGATGCTGTCGCCGTCGTTCTTGTAGTTCTTGGCCGCGTTGATCCCGCCCTGGGCCGCGATCGAGTGGGCGCGCCGCGGCGAATCGTGGAACGTCACGACCTTCACGTTGTAGCCGAGCTCGGCCAGGCTGGCCGCGGCGGACGCGCCCGCAAGCCCGGTGCCGACGACGATGATGTCGAACCGCCGCTTGTTCGCGGGGTTGACCAGCTTGATGTCGAACTTGTGGTTGTCCCACTTCTCGGCGAGCGGGCCTTCGGGGAGCTTCGCGTCGAGGGGCATGGTCAGCTCTTGGCCGGGCAGGCGGCGGTCGGCGGTTGCGTCTGCGGGCATTTCAGATCGACGAGATGGAGCTGCACCGCGATCGGGAACATGAGGTTGCCGATCATGATCACTCCGGCGAACGCGATCGCGAAGACGCGCCGCGCCCGGTTGATCTTCGGGTTGTTGATGCCCATGCTCTGGAACAGCGACCAGGCACCGTGGTACAGGTGGAACCCGAGCGCGATCATCGCCACGCTGTAGGCCACCGCCACCACCGGTCGCTGCAGGCTGTAGATCAGGTTGTTGTACGGGTCGCCGCGCAGGAAGTCGGGATTCGCGTTGCCCCACGTGAGATCCATCAGATGGAAGATGATGAACAGCCCGACGATGATGCCCGTCCAGCGCATCGTGCGCGACGCGAAGTCTGCGGCGACATAGTCGCGCTTCGACTGGTACCGCTGCGGCCGCGCCTTGCGGTTGATGACGGTCAGGCCGTACGCCGAATGGAGGTGGAAGGCGAACGCGGCGATCAGGCCGATGCGGAAGAACCACAGCAGCCACGTGCGCGGGAGCAGGTGCCCGGGCATGTCGCGCAACGCCTCGCCGTAGAGGTTGATCTCCTGCTTCGACAAGAACAGCTTGATGTTGCCGATCAGGTGGACCAGCACGAAGCTCATGAGGATCAGGCCGGTCACGGCCATCACCCACTTCTTGCCGACCGCGGTGCGGTAGAAGCGGACGATCGGCGGTCCCGAGCGGGGGATCTTGCGGATCGGTGCCGCACCGCCGGAGCGCGCCGGCGGTGTCGTCGTCGTGGCCATGCAGTGGTCTCCTGCGAGCTCCGTGACCTTGTGAATCGGACTCTAGGCTGCGCCCCGGAACGCCCGGCGAATCGTGCAACCGTTCACAAGTGCACGGGGCCGGACCCGATCGGAAGGAGCTCGCGTGCTGCGGACCACCGAGGTGTTGGAGCAAGGGATTGCCGACGGCACGCACATCGGCGCCCAGGTCTACGTGTCGCACCGGAGCGAGGTCGCGGCCGATTGCGCGCTCGGCGAAGCGCGCATCGGCGTACCGATGACGACCGACACGATGATGATCTGGTTCTCGATGACCAAGGCCGTGACCGCGGTCGCGGTCGCCCAACAGTGGGAGCAGGGCGCGATCGACATCGAGGCGCCGGCGGCGCGCTACATCCCCGAGCTGGCGAACGCCGGTAAGGAGGCGATCACCATCCGCCACCTGCTCACGCACACCGCGGGTATCCCGGCGGCCGACGGCATCCTCCAGGGTGTGCC
>DATMUX010000131.1:0-3132 GCA_035563695.1 Acidimicrobiia bacterium | reverse complement strand
GAACTACCCGACACCGTGCACACCGGCAACGTCAGCGACGAGAACGACACCGCCAACCCCGACGACGCCGACGCACTCACCGCCACCGGCGACGCCGTAATCACCTGGCCACCCAACGCACCAAACGCAATCGACTGATTCAGTTTGGAAACCGTCAACGTCGCCGCGGACGTGGTCGCGCTCCCCGACGAGTTCGAGAACACCGCCCGATACTGATATCCGTTCTGACCCGCCGCCGCAGTGAACGTCAACGTCGTCGAAGTCGCACCCGACACATTCGCGAACGTCACACCACCATCCGTCGACTGCTGCCACTGCACCGTCGGCGCCGGCACCCCCGACGCCGCCGCACCAAACGACACCGACTGCCCCACACCCACCGACTGCGACACCGGACTCGACGTCACCACCGGCGCCGACGTCGTCGTAACGATCGCGTGCGAGATCTCGCAGGCGTGGCCGTCGTTCGCATATGTCGCCTGCATCGGGAACGAACCCGTCACGAACGCCACGTTCTGCGCGCCGCCGCTTCCGCCGACGCCAACCCAGGCGCACTTGTCAGCGTTCTCGTAACCGGCCGAGTCGTACCATCCGCCGCCGGGGTTCGGATCGGTGAGTGTCTCCGCGTACTCGTGGCCGGCGATGATGCTGACACCGTCCAACGCACCGGCTGATCCATTGTTGACGTAGCTCGCGCCACAGCTCACACCCATATCGGTGACATAGGGCAAATTCGTGAATGCGATGTCGCCGTAGCTCGAGGGCGCCGGACCACCAACGAGCGTCGGATCGGCGTTGTAGTCGTGCCAAGCGCAAAAGTTGCCGCTCGACGTGTTGAAGCCGCCGGGATGCGTGCCCGAAGGCGACACGACGACGTATTGCGCGTCGCGATTCGAGGACGCTGTCGTATTGCCGAAATGACCAGCAGCATTGACCGCTTCGGTAGCGATCTGGTTGTCCGTAGCCTGTGATGGCGCCGACGACGACGTGTCGACCCAGACGCCTGCGAACGCCGAGGTCGCCGGATACGCGACGTGCGGGTTCGACGAGCTGCACGACGTCGCGCCGGTCGCGACACCTTCGCAGTACTGGGTCATCACCCCCGACCACAGCTCGCCGTTCGTGCCGAGTCCGGCGAACATCGCTTGCAAACGCGGTGCGACGCCCTGCGCATCACCCGACAACTGCACGTATCCGTCGGCGCCGGTGGAAGCCGTACCCCACTGCGAGCCCCAGAACACGAGATAGACGTATGGCTGCGCGCTGGTCACGCCAATGCCGTCGATGCCCCCGTGGTAGGAGACAGGACCCGATCCGAGGGCCGTGCCGGCGTCGCGATGCACATGATGACGTCGCCAAGCGTCCTGGCTGGGAAACACGATCTTGTGGCGGGCAAACTCGGGGGGCGCGGCGCCCGCGGTCGCCGGAGCCACATACGCGAACGTTGCGGCCGCCACCAGGGCAGCAGTGCACAGAACGCCGACACGAGTCGCCGCCACGCCTCGCTGCTCTCCCGTTCGAGACCTCATCACCACCCGTCTCGCACCCCGACGCGGTCACCCAGCCGTGTCGTTGAGCATCCACATCCTCTCATCAAGAACCGGCGCAAGTACAGCCCCGAGGCCGCAATCCGAGACCACACATCGTCAAGAGCGCGTCATGACGACCTGATGCACGTGATGTGAGCCGTCAGCGAGTCGACGGTCGCCGGCGCGAGACGAACCACAGCCCGCCGCCGAACCCGAGCGCCGTGACGCCGAGGAGCGGCGGCCACGCGCCGCTGCCGGTGACCGGCAGGGGTCCACCGGACGTCGTTGTGGGGACGGCCGCGGTCGTCACGGTCGAAAGCTGCATCGTGGAGGTGCTCGAGGTCTGCACCGTGGTGCCTTCGGTCACGACCGTCGTGTTCTCCGGCAAGGTGGTCGCGGGCCGGCGCGGCCGCGCTCGCCGCGTCAGTAGCCGTTGGCGATCAGCCACGCCGCGATCGTGGCCCGCCCGCCGAATATGACTTCCACGCCGCCGCGATACAGCGCTGCTTCGGGCCCGTAGAAGTGGGTGTCGACGGCGGTCGCCATCACGCACGCGACCAGCGTCGCGTCGGCATCGATGGTTCGTTTCAGGCCTTCGGCCGACCACATCCCAACCGATCCCGCGGGTGCCGGATCAGCCGAGGTCACACCGGCGGCGTCGTATGCGAGATCATGTGCCTAGCAGCACTTGTCGATGTCGTCGGTCTCTTCCTCGCACGTGTGACCGGGACCGCACCAGCACCCGTAACGGTGTTCGGCAAACATGCGCTGCAGCTTGGCGATCTCCGCGCCCCACGCAGCCTGGATCGCGGCCTCGGCATCGGCCACGGTCGACGACGCCGACGCGGCCGCCGAGCTCGCGGCGTCCGCGACGCCCGTCGCGACCGGCTGCCAGTTCGATCCGTCCCACCACCAGTTGCCGTCGTCGGACAGCGTTGCGCCGTCGGGTACGTTCGTCATGCGTTCGACCTCCGGGGTGGGCTACACGGGATCACGGGCGCGTGCGTCAGGAGTTGTGATCGTCCGCGACGCGTTCGAACATCGCCAGGAGCTGCATCTGGTGGCCCTGATCCATGGCCTGGAACCGGGCGATGGCCTCCTCGGGTGTTGTGACGTCGGCGAAGGCCGCGAGCGGCGTGTTCGATCGCGCGAGTTGCTCGCGGTCGCCGGCAGTGAGGTGCTGGAGGAACTCCAAGGCATCATCGACGCTGTCGAGCTCGGCGATGCGGGCCACGAGGTCGTCCTGCGAATGATCGACACGATCCGGTAGCACCGAGCTCGGGATCGCCGCCACGATGGCGAGCACCTCGTCGATCCGCTGCACCATCTCCTCGACGGAGTCGAACGGATCCTTGCGCACACACGCGAACCGGTACCGCTCCGTGCGGAAGATCCAGTCGTCGTGGGCCATGATCAACCGCTGCATCTCCGGTGTCACCGGGACCGCGCCGAGAACGGGTGCTGTGACCACGCGGAACTGCTCGTCGAAGGACGCGTCCCCGGTCGGAGTCTCGGGCAACCCCCTGACGACGGGGTGCTTCAAGCGGCGGGGCTGCACGCTCGCGAGCGCCAGGATCGACGGCAGCTCCACGACGCAGACCGC
>DATMUX010000130.1:0-3299 GCA_035563695.1 Acidimicrobiia bacterium | reverse complement strand
GCGCCGCGCCCGCCTCGCCGAGCTGGGCCTCAACGGACCGTCGTGGCAGACGCCGCCGCACGAGACGGGCGACGGGAGCGCGACGTGGGACGTGAGCACTCGCTTCGGGCTCGAAGGCGTCGTCGCCAAGCGCGTCGACTCGCGGTACGAGCCCGGGAAGCGATCCGCCGCGTGGGTCAAGGTGAAGCACTCGTTGCGCCAGGAATTCGTCGTGGGCGGGTGGCAGCCGGGCGAAGGCGGGCGCGCCGGAAGCATCGGCTCGTTGCTCGTGGGCTATTACGACGGTGACACGCTCGTCTACGCCGGCAAGGTCGGCAGCGGCCTGTCGGGCGCGATGATCGACGAGCTCGAGCAGCTCTTCGCGAGATGCGGCCGCGGCGACAGCCCGTTCGCGCGCGGACGGGTGCCGAAGGGCGTGCACTTCGTCGAGCCGCTGTTGGTCGTCGACGTACGCTTCACGGAGTGGACGTCGGCCGGGAACATTCGCCAGCCGACGTTCGTCGGGACGCGGGCCGACAAGGACCCACGCGACGTCGTGCGCGAGGTGCCCGCGTAGATCTACGCAAGCCGCACCTCGGCGCGGTCGGGGACGCGCGTCACCGTGTGTCCGGCCCGCGCCGCGGCGCGGGCGAACACGACGGCATCGCGCACCGCGCAGCCGTACGCGTCGTTGTTGAAGTACACGTACCCGTCGATTGCGGTGCCGTAGAGGTCGCGGAGCCGGGCGACCCACGATCGGAGGGCGCGCGTCCCGTACCCCGACTCTGGCTGCGACCGCCCGAAATGGAACCGCACGTAGCACCAGCCCGCGGTGCGCCACAACGGCGTGACGGGCCGGGATCCGCGATCGGCGAGGCACAGCGCCGCGCCGTGCTTCTCGAGCACGGCGCGCACCTCGTCGCACCACCATGACGCGTGCCGCGGTTCCACCGCCACGCGGACGCGCCGCCGCCCGAACGCCCGGAGGGTCGCGTCGAGGCGCGTGGGCTCGGCTTTCATATCGGGTGGGAGCTGCAGCAGCACGACCGCGAGGCGTGCGCCGAGGGGATCGGCGTGCCGCAGCAGCCGCGCGACCGGCTCCGCCGGCGCCCGCAGCCGCGTGTAGTGCGTGAGGTACGCGCTCGCCTTGATCGAGTACACGAAGTCGTCGGGCACGCGCGCCGCCCACTCGGCGAACGTCTCGGGCTTCGGCAGGCGGTAGAAGGTGTTGTTGACCTCGACCGTCGCGAAGCGCGCCGCGTAGTGCTCCAGCCAGCGCGCCGCGGCGAGCTGCGGTGGATAGAACCTGCCGCGCCAGTCGCGGTACTGCCATCCCGAGGTCCCGATGCGGAGCACCCGGAAACTGTCGCAGGGCGCGCCCCTCGACGCCACGCACGGCCGGTGGAAAGATGCCGCGGAGGCGTCGAGCGACCCGGGAGGCGGAGCGATGGCGGCGATCAAAGCGGTGGAATTCACGTTGCAGGGCGATCCGACCCGGGCCAAGGCAACGGTCGAAGAAGCACTCGTCGCCCGCAAGTTCACGGTGGCGTGGTCCGACGAATGGAGCGGCGTCGCCGAGCGCGGCAGCAAGACCAAGAACCTCCTTCTCGGCGCAGCCGCGCAGTACTTCAAGGTCGGCGTACGCGTGATGTCGGCCGACACCGGCCACGCGATCGTGCGACTCGACCGGGAGTCGACCGGTTGGATGGGTGGCGCGATCGGCGCGGCGCGCACCACCAAGAATCTCGAAGGTCTGCGCGACGATCTCGGCCGGACGTTCGACGCCGCCGGCGTGCTCGTCGGCGTCAACCAGCTCTGACGCGCCTCAGGCTCGTCAGTGCGAGCGCTCGTGCGCCTCGTCGTCGACGCACGTGTGGCACTCGACCTCGAGCGTCGCGTGCTCGATGCCGAAGCGGTCGGCGAGCATGCGTTTGAGCTCACCCGACCGCAGTTGCGCGTCGTGCAGGCTCATCGGTCCGCCGAGCACGACGTGCGCCGACAGCGCGGCGTGCTCGCTGCCCGTCGTCCACAGGTGCAGATGATGCACAGCGTCGACGCCCTTCTCGTCGCACAGCGCGGCACGCACGACGGCGGCATCGAGGTCGGCGGGCACCGCTTCGAGCAACACGCGGGTCGCGTCGCGCAACAGCCGAGCCGCGCCCGCGACGACGAGCACCGCGATGAGGATCGATGCGATCGGGTCGAGGCGCTCCGCGCCGAACAACCCCTCCCCGACCGCCGCGACGATCACCGCGATCGAACCGAGCGCGTCGGCGAGCAGGTGCCACAGCGCGCCCCGCATGTTCAGGTTGTTGCCCGCGCTGCGGGCCACCACCGCCGCGCTGCCCGCGTTCACCAAGAGGCCGATGACACCGATCACGAGCACGCCGCCCACGGTCATCGGCTGGGGAGACTGCAGGCGCCGCACCGCCTCCACCACGATCACGATGGCGCCCGCGAGCAGCAGGATCCCGTTCGCCTGGGCAACGAGCACCTCGGTGCGCCCGAAGCCGAACGTGTGCCGCTCCGTCGGCGGCCGGCGAGCGATCCGCAACGCGGCGAACGCCATCGCGAGCGCGACGACGTCGGAGACCATGTGCGCGCCGTCGGCCAGCAGCGCCAGTGATCCGAACACGAAGCCGCCCACGATCTCGACGCCGAGGAACGCGGCGTTGAGCGAGAGCGCGATCAGCAGCGAACGGCTGCGAGCCTCTACCGAAGGGTGATCGTGAGAACGGATGCAGGAATTATCGCGTCTCGAAACGGTCGGCGCGCGCGGCTTCCCGGCGCAGCATCTCCTCGACGTCGCCGCGGAGCTTCGCCTCGGTGGGCGGCCACCCGATCGGGCTGACCCTGCCGTCGATGCTCGAGAGCGCGACCGGCCGGCGCTCGTTCGACGCCTGGTACACGGCGAAGCAGAGCTGCAACGCCTCGATCGCCGTCCGCGGGTCGAGGTCGGGGGCCTCCCCGGAGATCAAGCCGTCGACGAACGCCCGGGCCGAGCGGCGGAACGAGCCGTCGTACGACGCGTCCAGGTCGGCAAAATGGGTCTGGCGCCCGTCCTCCTCGTACAGCACGAGAGAGGGCAGCGACGTATGGAGGTTGCCGCACAGTCGCGTGACCCACACGAACCCGCGCGTTCCCTGCACCTCGAAGAACTCGTCGGCACCGTAATAATCGCTGCGAATGAACATGTCGGGCGCGTACGACACTTCCATCATCCCGAGCAGGTCGTGGCGCGCGTATTCGAACAGCGCGACGGTCGGCGCCTCGAAGAACAGCGGACCGGTGCGGACGATCGCCTGCGCGCTCTCGACGCT
>DATMUX010000129.1:0-3150 GCA_035563695.1 Acidimicrobiia bacterium | reverse complement strand
GCGGCAGCGACGTCGTCAACGCGAACACCGTCGCGCCCTTCGAGTCGCGCGCGATCACGGTGATCGGCGTCAGCCGGTTGAGCGCCGGCAGGGCGCGCTGCACGGTCGCGCCTGCGCCGACTTCGAACGGCGCGTTCTCATCGACCTGCACGAACATGGGCCGGTCTGACGGGTTCACGAACGCGATGCTGGATGTGGTCTTGCACGCCGCTGAGATCGCGGCAAACGACGCCACCGCGACGGAGGCAATCAGGAGTCGGATGGTCACGGGTGGATCCCTCCTCGGCGCGAGGCGCTCCGTAGCCAGTGTCGTCTCTCAAGGGGTCAATCTGAACGGAGGCGGAGGGTGCGCGTCAGTTTCTCGCGACGCCGGGTGTGCCGAGCCGGAACTGCCGCGAAAGCGCCTGCAGCATGTCGATGCGGCCCGCGCCCGCCCAATCCGGCCGGTCGCCCGGCGGCACCGGGTCGGCCGTGACCTTGACGATGCTCAGCAACGCGTCGGCGGTGAGCGCCGGCGCGTGTGACAGCATCAGGGCGACCAGCCCCGTCACCTGCGGCGCCGCAAACGAGGTACCGTCACCGACGGCGTATGGCCCGGCCGCCAGGCACGGCAGGAACGAGCCGCAGCTCGACTTCGGCACCGTGCCGATGATCCCCTGACCGATCGCCACGACATCGATCTCGGGCCCGGTCGTGGAGAACGTCGCGCGCAGGTCGGGGTTGGTGCCCGAGGCGGCGCCGACGGCCAGCACCTTCGGATAGCGCGCCGGGTAGGCGACGCCGTCGGCGCCAGTGTTGCCGGACGCGGCGACGACGAGCACGTCGTACTGGTCGTGGGCGATGCGCACGGCCTCTCGGAGGATCGCCGAATCGGCCGGCCCGCCCAGACTGATGTTGACGATGCGAGCCCCCGCCTTCGCGGCGTACAGGATGCCCTGCGCGACGGCGAGCGAATCACCTCCGCCCTGACAGTCGAGCACCTTCACGGGGAGGATAGTGACGCCGCGGGCGACGCCGACCATACCGGCTCTGTTGGCATTCGCTGCGATGATGCCCGACACGAACGTCCCGTGACCAAGGTCGTCCTCCACGTTGCCGCCCGAGGCGGCCGCGCAGCCGGGCGACGGGTCGCTCACGAACGCGCAGCCGTGCAGGTCATTGACGCAGCCGCTGCCGTCGAAATCCGGCGTGGCATTGGCACCGCCGGCGGGATTCGTCCAGATGCGGCCCTGGAGGTCGGGGTGCGAGAGGTCGATGCCGGTATCCAGCACGGCGACAATCACGGACGGCTTGCCAGTCTCGATGTCCCACGCCTCGGGTGCGTGCTCGACATTGAGGTACGTGGCTTCGCGTGAGTACAGCAGGTCGGCGGGGACGTCGGCGCGCGTCATCGCGTATGCCGGCTCGGCGTAGGCGACGCCATCGGCGCCCTCGAACTGCGCGATCGCGTCGTCGATGGCCTCGCCGTCCGGTAGGACCAGTCGCAGTGCACTCAGCGACGGCACGCGTTCGTTGACCGAGAATCCGCGGGCGGCGGCGTACGCGGCGATGCGGTCGAGATCGTCTGCGCTCTTCGCGCGCACGACGATGCCGGCGGGCGGCCGCAGCGGCACGCCGGGCGACGACAGCGCGAGCGAGCCGTCCGATCCGCCGCCGCTCGTGTATGCCGTGTGCGCGAGGGTGAAGGCGACGACAGCGAGTACGGCAGCCATGACGGTACGGGCGTACCAACGCGCGTTCGGTCCGAACCCGGCCACCGTACATCCTCCGCCCTGCGCCGTGACGCGCCGAGCATATCACGAATCGGTGACCCTGCGGGCGTGCACGACCACAGTGCTACAATCGCGCTTGGAGGCCACGTGACCATCCGCATCCTGGCACCGCACGAGGCGGCGAAGATCGCGGCTGGCGAGGTCATTGAGCGACCCGCTTCCGTTGTCAAGGAGCTGATCGAGAACTCGCTGGACGCCAGCGCATGCCGGATCGCCGTCGAGATCCGCGAGGGTGGCCTCGCACTGATCCGCGTGGCTGACGATGGCTGCGGCATCCAGCCCGGCGAGCTGCGCATCGCGTTCGAGCGGCACGCGACGAGCAAGGTGGCAGCCGAAGCGGATCTCTGGCGCGTCGCCACCTTCGGGTTCCGCGGCGAGGCGCTGCCGAGCATCGCCGCCGCGGGTGACGTCGAGCTGTTGACGCGCGTGGCGGGCAATGACGTCGGCTCGCGGCTGCGCATCCGCGGCGGCGAGATCGTCGAGGAGGGCTCGGGAGCGGCATCGCCGGGCACCGTCTTCACGGTGCGCCAGCTCTTCGCCGCCCAGCCGCCGCGGCTCAAGTTCCTGCGCGCGCCGGCGAGCGAGGCGACGCAGGTCTCGACCGTCGTCACCCACTACGCCATTGCGTATCCCGAGGTGCGCTTCGAGTTCGTCGTCGACGGCAAGACAGCGCTGCAGACGAGTGGCAGCGGGCGCCAGCTCGACGCGATCGCGGCGGTCTACGGAATGGACGTCGCCGCCGCGGCCATCGAGATCGATGTCCCGCCCGCGAACGAGGGCGCGACCGGCGTCCGCGGCGTCGCCATCGAGCCGCGCCTTCACCGTTCGTCGCGCAGCTATATCAGCATCTACGTGAACCGGCGCTGGGTGCGCAACCGCGCGCTCACATTCGCGGTCGAGGAGGCGTACCAGGGTATGTTGCCCGTCGGCCGCCGCCCGATTGCCGCGCTCGATCTCTCGATCCCGCCGGAGGACGTCGACGTCAACGTGCACCCGACCAAGGCGGAGGTCCGCCTGCGCCGCGAGCGCGAGGTGTTCGGCCTGCTGCAGCGCGCTGCCCGCCGCGCGCTCTCTGGCGGCGTGACGGTGCCGGCCGCGTCGCCGTCGGTCTGGACCGGCGGCTCGTCTGAGCCGGCGCGCCCGGCGCTCGTGTTCGAGCCGCCGCCGCGGCCATCGAGATCGACGTCCCGCCCGCGAACGAGGGCGAGACCGGCGTCCGCGGCGTCGCCATCGAGCCGCGCCTTCACCGTTCGTCGCGCAGCTATATCAGCATCTACGTGAACCGGCGCTGGGTACGCAACCGCGCGCTCACATTCGCGGTCGAGGAGGCGTACCAGGGTATGTTGCCCGTCGGCCGCCGCCCGATTGCCGCGCTCGA
>DATMUX010000128.1:0-2075 GCA_035563695.1 Acidimicrobiia bacterium | reverse complement strand
CGCAAAGCAGGTGACCCAGTTGTTCGAGGCCGGCGACGAGTGGCGCGACCTCATGCCGCCCGCCGAGGCGCGCGCGCTCGTGGAGTCGGTGATCGCGATGCTCGACCTCGGCGACACTCGCGTCGCCGAGGTCGTCGACGGCGACGTCGTCGTCAACGAGTGGGCCAAGCACGCCATCCTCATGTGGTTCCGCGTGCAGGAGATGCGCGCGCTCGAGGCGGGACCGTTCGAGTACGTCGATAAGCTGCCGCTCAAGCACGGCTACGAGGCGGCGGGCGTGCGCGTCGTTCCCGGCGCATCCGCGCGCTTCGGCGCGTACCTCGCGCCGGGCGTCGTCATGATGCCGTCGTACGTCAACATCGGCGCGTACGTCGATCGCGGGACGATGGTCGACACGTGGGCGACCGTGGGTTCGTGCGCGCAGATCGGCACGAACGTGCATCTCTCAGGTGGCGTCGGCATCGGCGGCGTGCTCGAGCCGCCCCAGGCGAAGCCGGTGATCATCGAGGACGACTGCTTCATCGGGTCGCGCTGCATGATCGTGAACGGCGCCCGCGTGCGCGCCGGCGCGAAGTTGGGAGCGGGCGTGATCCTCACCGACACGACCCCGGTGATCGAGGCCGACACCGGCAACGAGATCGGGCGCGGCGTCATCCCCGAGCGGGCCGTTGTCGTGCAGGGCACGCGGATGAAGGAGTTCGCGGGCGGCACGTTCGGGCTGCCGTGCGCGCTCGTGCTGCGCTACCTCGCCGAGGGCCAGGTCCACGACAAGTTGCAGCTCAACGCGATCCTGCGTGAGCACGGCGTGGTGTCGTGACGGTCGACACCGACCTCCTCGCGCTGACCGAGGAGCTGTGCGCGATCCCTTCCGTGAGCGGCGACGAAGGCGCGCTGGCCGACGACGTCGAGCAGCGCGTGCGCGGCGCCGCGCCCGCGGTGCTCGTCGACCGCATCGGTGCCAACGTCGTCGCGCGCACCGACCTCCACCGCGAACGGCGCATCGTGCTCGGTGGACATCTCGACACGGTGCCGCCCAACGGGAACGCGCAGCCGCGCCGCGACGGCGACGTCGTGCACGGACTCGGCACCGCCGACATGAAGGGCGGGCTCGCGGTGTTGCTCGCGCTCGCCCGTGATCTCGCGCAACGTGCGCCCCGCTCCGACGTCACGCTCGTGTTCTACGAGGGCGAGGAGATCGCCGACGTGCACAACGGGCTGCGCCGGCTCTTCGCCGAGCGCCCGGAGCTCGTCGCCGGCGACCTGGCGATCCTGCTCGAGCCGACCGGCGGGTGGGTCGAGGCGGGCTGCCAGGGGACGATCCACATGCGCGCGACGTTCCACGGAGTGCGCGCCCACTCGGCGCGGCCGTGGATGGGCACGAACGCGATCCACCGGGCTGCGCCGCTGCTCGAGCGGTGCGCGGCATTCACCCCGGCGCGCGTCGACGTCGACGGCCTCGAGTACCGCGAGGCCCTGCAGGTCGTGCGGGTCGAGGGCGGCGTCGCCAACAACGTCGTGCCGGACCGCTGCGACGTCGTTGTCAACCGCCGGTACGCCCCGGCGCGGCCGCTCGACGCCGCGATCGAGGAGCTGCGGGTGCTGTGCGGGGACGCCGACGAGATCGAGGTGCTCAACGCCTCGGCCGCCGCCCCGCCGAACCTGACGCACCCACTGATCGCCGAGCTCCTCGGCGTCTACAACCTGCCCGTGCGCCCGAAGCTGGGCTGGACCGACGTCGCCCGCTTCGCCGCGCATGGGATCCCGGCGTGCAACCTCGGTCCGGGCGATCCCACCCTCGCCCACACCGCGGACGAGCGCGTCGACCGCGCCGACCTCGAGGGGTGCTACCGGGTGCTGCGGTCGTTCTGCGGCTTCGATCGAGACGGATAGCGCAGAACACGACCGTTCGCACCGGTTGTCGCGAGTGTCCGTTTGCCGTACGCTTGTGCCCGGGTTGGAAGGAGACCGGGCGTGGGGGCTGCGCACGGACCGCAGGTCGGCACAGGCCGGCGACTCGGCATCGAGTCGCCCAAGGGCATCCCGTTGTGGGTCGTGTACGGCGCGGGCGCGTTCGT
>DATMUX010000127.1:0-5678 GCA_035563695.1 Acidimicrobiia bacterium | reverse complement strand
CCCGACGCCACCTGAGCGCGACTCCTACCGCCGTCTACGGCTCCCGGTCGAGCTCGCCGAGCACCTCGTCGGTGTCGGCGCCCTGCGCGCGTCCGGCCCAGCGCAGCTCCGCCGGCGTGCGCAACAGCCGCGCGACCGGACCTTGCATGACGACGCCCTCGACCTCGACGAACACATGGCGGGCGCGCACGTGCGGGTCGGCGAGCAGCTCGCGCATCGAGTACACGGGTGCGATCGCGGCCTCGGCCTCTTCGAACGCGCCGAGCACCTCGGCCGACGGACGCGCCCCGATCCACTGCGCGACGGCGGCGTCGAGCTCGTCGCGGTGCGCGGCCCGCCCTTCGAATGTCGTGAATCGCGGGTCGCTCCCCAGCCCCAGCAGCTCCAGCACGCGGTGCGCGACCGACTCGGCCGACGTCGAGATCGCGACCCAACGGTTGTCGGCGCAGCGGTAGGTGCCGCGCGGCACGGTGTACGGGATCCCCGACCCGAGGCGCGGCTGGTCGTAGTCGAGGTGCGCGGCCGCCGACGGGAGCGCCGACATCATCTGGAGCATCGACTCGAGGAGGCTCACGTCGATCACCTGGCCCTCGCCCGTCCGGTCCCGGTGACGCAACGCGACCATCACCGCGAACGCGCCGGCCAGCGCGGCGACTTCGTCGGTGAGCGCGATCGGAGGCAGGAGCGGCGGACCGTCGGGCTCGCCGTTGATGGCCGCGAAGCCGCTCATCGCCTCGGCCATCGTCGCGAACCCCGGGCGCGACGCGTACGGGCCGTCCTGTCCGAACCCGGTGACGCGCAACACCACGAGGCGCGGGTTGCTTGCGAACAGCACGTCGGGACCGAGGCCGAGACGCTCGAGCGTCCCCGGCCGGAAGTTCTCGATCAGCACGTCGGCCCCGCCCACGAGCGCGAGCAGCGCGTCGCGCCCGTGCTCCGACTTCAGGTCGAGCACGATCGCGCGCTTGTTCCGCCCGAGCAGCTTCCACGTGTACGAGTCGCCGCCTTCGCGTGGGAACCAGCCCATGCGGCGCACACCGTCGCCCGCGGGCGACTCGACCTTGATCACGTCGGCGCCGAAGTCGCCGAGGTGACGCGCCGCGCCCGGCCCCGCGAACACGGTGGCCATGTCGATCACGCGCAACCCGTCGAGCGCCTGCACCGGAGGCAGGCTAGTGACCGCCTACGAGATGCTGATCTCTTTGACCATGCCCTCGAGTGCATGCGGGAAGGCCTGGCCGCCGACGGATGGCTTCGTGGGATCCGGGAAGAAGCACAACAGTGCGTACTTGCCCGGCGTCAGCGCCAGCGTCTGGTACATCGTCTGGTGCGGACCGAGCCCGACGATGCCGCCCGCCGTCGTGAACGGCGGCGGTCCGGAGGGCGGCGGGGTGCCGGGCGGCGTGAGGAAGTAGCTCTTCACATCACTCAGCGTCTTGCCCGCGTTGATCTTCATGATGATCGCCTCGTGCACCTGCACGCCGACGTTGTCGAACTTCACGACGCCCTTGCCGGTGAACGACGCGTCGGGCACGAAGGTGAACTCCGACAGCGACAGCGTGCCCCCGGAGACGGCCGGCGCCTCCTCGGTCGACTGGGCCGTCGACGCGACCTGAACCTGCGCGACCATTCCGTGCTCCGCGTGCGACTTGCCGTCCTTGTCGTCCGGGATGAAGCACGCGACGCCGTACGCGCCGGGCTCGAGGTGCACGGTCGCGGTGACCGATTCGCCCGGCCCCGCGTTGTTGGGACCGCCGGCGAACACGGTGTCGGCCGGAAGATCCTTCAGGTTCGAGGTCGCGAGCCGGGCCTTGAACGCGGCATACGTCATCGAGCCGAGCTTCACGAACGCGATCTGATGGCCCTGCTGGCCCCGGTCGTGGATGGTGACGTCGACCCAGCCCGCCGGGATCTCGCTCGGGAGCACGAACCCGTACTCCTGAGCCTCGACCGTGATCTGGGGACGGGTCTTGGTCGCTGCGCTCGATCCGTTCCCCGAGCTCGGCTTGGCGCTGTTGCTACTGCCGCTGCTGCTGCAGGCGCCGAGCGCCAGCGCGAGCGCGACCACGAGCAGCACCACTCCGGCAGCCATCGTGAGTTCCCGCCGCTTCATCGCACCACACTCCTCGTGATTCTGGTCGGCGCAATGTAATGCGTCGACGGCCCGGCGCCACGGATCAAAAGGCGCGCGAGAAGCAGCGGTCTTCGAGTCGGCCGAGCGCGTAGTCGCGGTAGAGGCCCGCGAACATCGCGCGCGTCTTCTCGGTCCAGGCGAGCGCGTCGGGCGCGTCGATCCGCCGGGTGAGCTGCGTGTAGCCGCCCTCGTGGATCCGGTACTCCGCCCACGCCCCTGGGTAGTCCTTGACGCAGGCGATCTCGACGATCGGCACGTTGCGCGCCGCGGGGAAGTGCCGCACGCGAGTGCGGTGGGTGTGCCCGGCGAAGTACCCGGCGATCGCCTCGCGCCGCTGGATGACCGCGCACAACGCCTCGCTGTCGTCGGGGTTGATCCCGAAGTACAGATCACTGCGCTCGCGCGACGCCGGATCCCACGGGTGATGGTGCCCGAACACGAGGACGGGCTGCACCGATTCGCGCGCCAGTGCGTCGAGCCAGTCGAGCTGCTCGGCCGAGATGCGTCCCCGGTCGGTGCCGGGCCGAACGGTGTCGAGGACGGCGAGAGTGGCGCCGGGCACGTCGACGCGCGTCGGTGCGTCGGCCGCGATCGTCTCGGTGATCATGGCATCGTGATTGCCGCGCACGTGGTGCATTCGCCGGCCGAGCGCGGTGTAGGCGCGCAGGAACTCCGCGTACTCGTCTTCGGAACCGCGATCGGTGAGGTCACCCTTGACGATCACGGCATCGGCGTCGAGTTGCTCGATCGCCCGGATCGCACCGCGGTTCATGACCTCGGGATAGGGCTCCTCGCCATCTGCGGCGCGAAAGATGGGGCCGAGCTCCTCGGGCGTGCCGAGCAAGCCGCACTCGGTCTCACCGAAGTGCACGTCGTTGACGGTCGCGACCGTGGCGAGCCGGCGGCCCGGCGGGTCCGGCAACGTGGTAGCGGTCGGCGGCAGCAACGGGGAACTTGCCGCGCCCTCGACGGACAGGGGGTAGGTCGTGTCCGGATCGAGACCGGTCACCCGTGCGGCGTGGTAGCGACCGGAGGTCGTGACGGCGATGTCGCCGACCATCGTCTCGACCTCGCGCTCGTCGTCGGTACGGAACGTGACGACCACCTCGTCGGGACCGACGGTGAACAGCTCGGCGTCGTGGAGCACGGAAGGAACCTAGCGGGCAGAATGGACGCATGAACGTCGAACGATCGGAGCCACCGTACGAGCTCGCCGAGCGCGACATGCTCGAGTCCTGGCTCGAGTATCACCGTGCGACGTTGGAGATGAAGTGCGCCGGGCTGTCGGACGCACAGCTCCGCGAGCGCTCCGTGCCGCCGTCGTCGTTGTCGTTGCTCGGTCTCGTTCGGCACATGGCCGACGTCGAGCTGAACTGGTTCCGGCGCGTGCTGTCGGTGCAGGACGTCCCCGGCTTGTTCTGGACACGTGAGAACCCCGACGGCGACTTCGACGACGTCGACGACGCATCGGTCGCCGCAGCGTTCGATGCCTGGCGCACGGAGTGCGACAACGCTCGAGCGGTGGCGGGCCGCATGGCGCTCGACGACACCGGCCTGCGTCGCGGCGAGCGCGTCTCGTTGCGCTGGGTGTACGTGCACATGATCGAGGAGTACGCGCGCCACAACGGCCACGCAGATTTCCTGCGCGAGCGCATCGACGGCGCGACCGGCGACTGAAACTCAGATGCGCGCGCGCCGGCCCAGCCGGCCCGAAAGGCGCCAGGGCCCGCGCTGCAGCATCGCCCGTTGCGCCGAACGTCGCGACGCGTCGACCCACCAGCTCAGCGCGTCGGGTTGCGTGAGGGCTCCCGCTTCGGCTTCGGCTTCGGCGCGCTGTTGCTCGAGCGCGACGGCGACGGCGGTAACGGCGGCAACCTCTTCCGGGGTCATGACCATGCCTACAGTGGCCCGTTGCCGTGCTTGCGGGCGGGGAGCTGCTCGCGTTTGGTGCGGAGCATGTGCAGCGCCCGCACGAGCATCCGGCGCGTGTCCCGCGGGTCGATCACGTCGTCGACATAGCCGCGCTCGGCCGCTTGGTAGGGGTTGAGGAAGCGATCCTCGTACTCCATGACCAGCTCGCCCTTGCGGGCGACGGGGTCGGTCGCGGCGTCGATCTCCTTGCGGAAGATGATGTTGACCGCGCCGTCGGCCCCCATGACGGCGATCTCGGCCGAGGGCCACGCGAAGGCGATGTCGGCGCCGATCGACTTCGAGTTCATGACCACGTACGCGCCACCGTAACCCTTGCGCGTGATGATCTGCACGCGCGGAGTGGTGGCCTCGCAGTACGCGTACAGCAGCTTGGCGCCGTGGCGGATGATCCCGCCGTACTCCTGGTCGGTTCCCGGCAGGAAGCCGGGAACGTCGACGAAGGTCACGAGGGGAATGTTGAAGGCATCACATGTGCGCACGAAGCGCGCCGCCTTCTCCGACGCGTCGATGTCGAGGCAACCGGCGAGCACCTGCGGCTGGTTTCCGACGATGCCGATCGCATGACCGTCGATCCGTGCGAAGCCGCACACGATGTTCATCGCCCACAGCGGGAACACTTCGAAGAAGTCGCCGTCGTCGACGATGTCGGCGATGACCGCCTTCATGTCGTAGGCACGATTCGACGAATCAGGGATGAGCTCGAGCAGCCGGTCACACGGACGCTCGGGATCGTCCTCGGTCGCGAAGTGTGGAGGCTCCTCGAGGTTGTTCGCCGGCAGGAACGACAGCAGGTAGCGCACCATCTCGATGCAGCTCTGCTCGTCGTCGGCCACGAACGTGGCAACACCCGATTTGGTCGCGTGCGTGAGCGCGCCACCGAGCTCTTCGTGCGTGACTTCCTCGCCCGTGACCGTCTTCACGACGTCGGGGCCGGTGATGTACATGTTCGACACGCCCTTCACCATGAAGATGAAGTCGGTCATCGCCGGGGAGTAGACCGCGCCGCCGGCGCACGGACCGAGGATTACCGAGATCTGCGGGATGACACCCGACGCCTTCACGTTGCGGTGGAAGATGCCGCCATAGCTGGCGAGCGAGACGACGCCTTCTTGGATGCGCGCACCTCCACCGTCGTTGAGGCCGACGAGCGGGGCGCCCGTGGATTCGGCGAGATCCATGACCTTGTGGATCTTCTCGGCGTACACCTCGCCGAGCGCGCCGCCGAAGATCGTGAAGTCCTGGCTGAACACGAAGACCTTGCGGCCATCCACGGTGCCCCACCCCGTGATCACGCCGTCGGTCAGCGGGCGGTTGTTCTCGATGCCGAAACCGTGGGCCCGATGGCGAGCGAGCATGTCGAGCTCGACGAACGAGTCCTGGTCCAGGAGCAGATCGATGCGCTCCCTGGCGGTGAGCTTGCCCCGCTCGTGCTGGCGACGGACCGAGGCCTCGCTGCCCGGTTGGCGCGCCTGTTCCTTCAACTTCGCGAGCTCGTCGAGACGCTCCGAGATGGGGTGCCGGGGCTGCGACGTGTCGGCCATGGACATCAGGCTATCGGCAGGGTTCCCTCGGCTCGCCGGGGCAGGACGGCGAACGGGCGCGGCGCCCGCCG
>DATMUX010000126.1:0-4257 GCA_035563695.1 Acidimicrobiia bacterium | reverse complement strand
CTCGACCAGCGTTTCCGCCTGCTGACCGGCGGAAGCCGCACCGCGCGGGAACGCCACCAGACCCTGCGGGCGGCGATCGATTGGTCGTACGAGATGCTCGATGCCGGCGAGCGCCGGCTGCTCGGCCGGCTGGCGGTGTTCGTCGGCGACTTCGATCTCGACGCCGCCGTCGCGCTGGCGGCGGGCGCCGACCTGGAGGAGTTCCGAGCCGTCGACGCGCTCGGCGGGCTCGTCGCCAAGTCGCTCGTCGAACGCAACGAAGCCGGGGGCACGACCCGCTACCGGCTGCTCGAGATGATCCGCCAGTACGCGGCCGAACACCTCGACGCCGACGGTGACGCCGACGACGCGCGCGACGAGCACTCCCGCTACTACCTGAACCGCACCGCCGAGCTGTTCGCGCAGCTCAGCACGCCCGACGACTTCGCCGCGATCGACGCCCTCCAAGCCGAGACACCCAACCTGGCTGCCGCCGGCCGCTGGCTCGTCGACGCCCGGAGAGCCGCAGAGCTGCTCGCGTTCTTCGCGCGCGTGAACTGGATCGACTACGGATCGCTGCCGTTCGTCGCGGTCGAGGATCTCGGACGGCTCGGCCGGGCCGCCGCCGACACGCCGGGCGCGTCACGGCGGCCCGGCTTCGCCGAGGCGTGCTACGCGGCCGGCATGCAGGCGTTCTACGCCGGAGACCTCGACGGCTTCCGGCACTTCGCCGAGCTCGCCGACACTGCGCCCGGCGAGCGCCCGGCGTGCACGACGATCGGGCTGGCCGGGTCACTGTCGATGCACGGGGACTTGTCGGCTGCGGTTCCCATCGCGCAGGCTGCCGTCGATCACGCCCGGCACCGCCGCGATCGCGTGTCGCTGGCATTCCTGCTCGGGGCGTTGGCGTCGTTCGAGGCTGCGACGATGGACAGCGCCGCGTCGGTGCCACACGCCCGGGAGGCTGTCGAGATCGCACGGGCGACGGGTGCGCAGAGCGGCCTGGTCTTCGCGCTCTACGCGCTGGCGAATGCGCAGAGGTACACCGAGCCCGATCGCGCCCTTGCGGTCGCCGAGGAGTGCGTGAGGATCGATCGGACACAACGCCGCACCTGGTCGAACGCCTGCCGCAGCGCCGCCGCGGCCGTCTACATCGAGCAGGGTGATCTCGGCCGAGCTCTGGACCTCTGCCGTGCCGGCCTGCAGCACTTCCACTGGATCGGTGACCGCACGCAGATCTCGGTCCAGCTCGCCGTGATCTCCGAAGCGCTCGCGCCGGTCGACGCGAGCCTCGCCGTCCAGCTCGCGGCGATTGGCGAAAGCGGCGCGATCGCCGCGTATCCGTTCATCGACAACCCCATGATGAAGAACCTCGCCGGTGGGATCGAAGAGCTGGGCCGCGACGCCCTCGAAGCCGAACGCGCGCGCGCCGCGACCATGAGTTACGACGACGCCATTGCCTTCGTCTTCGAGACGCTCGACGGCTTCACCACCCGCGCGGCCGGGCCGTAGACGACCCGCGAGCGTTCAACCCTTCGAATGCGCGGTCTTCGACGTAGACGGCCACCAAGGCGCCCGAACTCCAGCCATTCCATGTCTTCGAGAGTGCCCGGCGAGACTCCTTTCGCACCTTCGCCAGGCGTTATGTGTGCGCGCATTCTGGCGCGAATCGCGTAGCGGGCAACCAGGGCGAACGGCAGTGACGCGCTATCGGAGATCGCGTTCGAGGCGCGCCGCGACCTCGCGGTAGCGACTGACCGGAATCAGGTGGACGCCGTCGTAGGCACCTGATTCGCGAAGAGCGGTGACAAGTTCGCAGGCGAGGTCAACACCCGCATTGGGGTCACGGTCGATCATGTTGATCCAACGATCCGGGACCGCAAGCTGCGCTGCATCCGTAGCGAGCTTGTGGGCCATTGCGACGCTCGGCACCACCATGACGCCGGCGGAGATCGGTCCGTCGAAGTCGACCCCTGCGCGCCGGGCAAGGGCCTCTTCGAGCGAAAACGACACCTGCACGAAAACGAAGTCGGCATCGCGCTTCCATGTTGGGAAACCGCCGCCACCGGCGGTGACGCCGACTCGAAACGGCCCAGCGGATCCCTCGAAAGGAAACGAACGCAACTCCTCGATCATCGAGCGAACCGTGAGCTGCGCGGTGCGCGCTCCCGAGCTGGGACGATCGCCGTAGACGAAGAGGAACTGGTCGACACCGTAGGCAGCGGCCGTAAGAAGATCGCGACGGAAACCGAGCAGATTGCGGTCGCGGGCGTTGAGACATGCGATCGATCGGCCACCCATGAGACCGACCTCGTGGGCCACCGCAACGCTGGAGACAGTGGCGCGACCGATGTGGTTGTCGGGGATCAGGAACGCACCCGAGATCTTGCTCAGCACGCCGATCTGATGTCGCACGTGCTTCAGATCCGGGCGCGTCGGCGGCTCGATCTCGCAAACGATCTCGAAGGCGCACTCCGGCTGCACCCGCACAGATTGCCCGAACCGCAGGACGGCCTGCCAGCGGCATCACGAGCGCACAACGACAACATGCCTCACGGCTGCGGGTTCAGGGGGTCGACGCATTGACGTTGACGATACGAAACCACGGTGAGCGTGGCGGCTGCCATGGATTCGCCGCCCTGCCGATGGGGCGGTCAGTTGGTGATGCCGGTTACCGGCGCGGTCGGAGCCACGCTGCCGAGGTTCAGGGCGTCACCGAATCGCGGCAACGTGCCGTTCGTCTCAGCAAGCCAATATCCGGCACCGGTAGAGGTCGCCTCGATACCGACCACAGGCGCGGCCGCACCGCCGGACCCTGGTAACGAACCGCGAAATGCGGCGTCACCGAACCCGAACACGCCGCCGTCGGCGCCGACCATCCAATAGCCCTGGCCCGACGGTGTGGCCGCGATCCCGACGATTGGTTTGTTCGGCACGATCCCCAATCCCGGTAATGAACCGCGGAATACCGCGTCACCGAAACCGAATAACCCGCCGTCGGCGCCGACCATCCAATAGCCCTTACCCGACGGTGTCGCCGCGATCCCGACGATTGGTTTGTTCGGAACGATCCCCGATCCCGGTAACGAACCGTGCGGCGCGCCGTTACCGAAACCGAACACCGCGCCGTCAGCTCCGGCCAACCAGTATCCCGCGTCCGTAGGTGTGGCCGCGATCCCGACGATTGGCGTATTCGGCACGATCCCCGACGCCGGTAACGAGCCGTGCGACACCTCTCCGCCGAAGTTGTACACGTTGCCGTCACGACTGGCGGTGCGAACCCCCAGTTGAGCCCGGGCTCCCTCGACCGCGCCGATATCGCATCCCTTGTGAAGCGGACGGGCCACGCCGCGTTCGTCGGTACTGATGGTCGCCGCGCCATCGTCCTTGCAGTGCGCGGCCGGAATGGCGTCGACCAAGGGGCTGCCGACAACCGGCATCTGCGTCAGCCCTGGACCACCGTTGAACGCAAGTCCGCCGAGCAGTGCGTTACCCGACTGTTTGTCGGTAACGCCGCCGAGGCGACAAGAATTGTCGTCGGAGAAATTGTAGCCGTGCGAATTGGCGGGTCCGCCGTCTTGGATGCAGTTGTGCACACTGCCGGACTTCGGCGTGATGACCGAACCGAATGAATCGAGCGCACCACCGCTGTTCTTCATGTTGGTCGCGACGCTCGTCGCCAGATCGCCCTTCGGCGGCGTGTTCGACGCGATCGTCACGTACACGAGCGTTACGCCGCCTCCTTCCGACAACACGCCACCAGCTCCGTTGTCGGCCTTTGCGTTACCGCTTCCGACGTTGCCGCTGATCGTCGAGTTCGTCAACGACAACGAGCCGCCCTCGCTAACGATCCCGCCGGCCGCGTCATTGTCAGTGCCAGACACCACGGTATTGCCCGTGATCGACGAACCAACGATCGTCACCGAGCCACCTTCGCTGTCGATCGCGCCGCCCGCCACGCTGTTCACTCCGGCGGTCGCCTTGTTGCCCGCGAAGTTCGATCCCGAGACCGAGAGTGGTCCGCCCTCGACGTCGAGCGCGCCGCCCGTGTCGACGCTGCTCGTTCCGCTGGACGTGTTGCCAGTGAACGAGCACCCAGTGATGCGCAACGTCCCATGACCGAGGAAGACAACCGCCGCAGAGTCGCTGTGTCCACCCGCGGCACCGGTTGCCGTATTGTTGCTGAAAGCGCAGTTGCTCAGCGTCACGTCGCCTGCACCCTGGGTCACGAGCGCGCCTGCCCGCGTTCCGGACGCGTGTGCTCCGGTGATCGTCACG